>JANNCH010000517.1:0-3481 GCA_031386315.1 Pseudobdellovibrionaceae bacterium | reverse complement strand
TGCAGAATCTTTTAATTTTTTAGCTCAATATTTAAAAACACATGAGCTTAAAGGGGTCAAACCGAAGGGGATTGTATCTTCGGCCCAGGTGTTGCCCGATCAAAGCCGAGAGATTATCGAAAAATCTTTCGAGTGTGGAGTGTTTGATAAATATGGGAGCAGAGAGTTTTCGGGGATTGCCTATGAGTGTGACGCACATAATGGGCATCACGTAGTAGCCGAAAATTACATATTGGAGATACTTAAAGATGGTTTGCCTGCTCGACCTGGTGAAATGGGGGAAGTGGTAATCACTGACCTGAATAATTTCTGTCTGCCCATGATTCGTTACCGCGTGGGTGATTTAGCAGTGGCCATGGACAACAGTAAACTATGTGCGTGTGGCCGAGGTCTCCCGCTGATCGGTAAGATTGAAGGTCGGGTTCAGGCAATAATTATTGGTACTAATGGTAATTATGTTCCGGGTACTTTCTTTGCGCATTTATTTAAAGATTACGACCACATCATCCGCCAATACCAAGTCTTACAAGAAGAGCTCGGCTCCATTACCCTAAGGGTGATCAAAGCTTTGCGTTTTGATGAGGAGATGTTTAATAAAGTACTTGGTTGCTTGAGGGACTATCTAGGAAAAGACATGAAGATCAATGTTCAGTTTGTAGAACGCATTGAAATGGTTCGTACTGGAAAGCACCAGGGTAGCATTTCTCGCATAAAAATTGATTTTCAAGAAGGCGAAGCCGAAAGGCCCCCATCTTAAATGAACTCCAACCAATGGAGATTCGTTTTGGCCATTTTTGGTTTTGTCCTTGTGCTTGCAATTTATTATCCAGGAGTGATGAGCCATGATCCATTAGATCAGCTAGCTCAATCTCGCGGTTTACTAGCAAGCACTCATCCACCAATTATGTCCATTCTATGGCGCTTCTTTGATGCCATCGTGCCAGGTCCAATCGGAATGCTCGTTTTCCATAACACTCTGTTTTGGGTTAGCCTTTATTTGCTTTCTCTAACCATGAGGTCCAAAAGTTCAGCTTGGGCTTCCTTGTTGATTGGTTTTATCCCGCCAGTTTTTGCTCTGCTTGGTATGATTTGGAAAGATGTCGGCATGGGCGCTGCGCTTGCTTTATTCGTCGCTTTGGTGGCGCGGGCTCAGCAAAAAAAACAACTTTCGTATCTTTGTTGGTCACTATTGCCACTTTTTTACGGCATTGCCGTTAGGCCTAACGCCATTCCAGCGGTGTTGCCACTTGCGCTGGCCTGGGTACTTATTTTTGATAAAATACGCCAGTCTGGCAAGGCAAGAAATCGATGGCGAAGTTGCGCTAAAGCAATTGGCTTAACGTTGGCAATTATTTGTGCAAATGGCACATTGAACAGCTTGTCCGTCCAAACCGTAGTGATTGTGCCAGGGCGTGGGGCTCTTCAGGCTTCAATGCTACATGACCTGGCAGCGCTTTCTTTATATAAAAAAAAGCTTTTGTTCCCTCAATACATTCTCGAATCGAGACCAAACTATACGCTTCAAACTTTGAAGAACCATTTCTCGGTGGTGAATGTTAACGAACTGCTTTTTGGATCCAACAAACAAATCTACCTTGGTTACACAAGTAGTTTTAACGAATACGACGACCTCAAGTCTGCATGGCTTAGTGCTGTTAGTGAAAACTTCTGGCCATACATTCAGCATCGATTTCGTATTATCAAGTCTTTGCTGCAAATTAAGGGCATTTATTACCCCTACCACTTTGGAATTGACGAAAATAGCCTAGGACTGGAATTCCCAAATACAAAATTGTACCAATTCGCGATGGCGACGTTGGAGAAGACGCATTACATCTTTTTTAGGGGTTGGGGTTATGCCCTGTTGGCATTTGTGGTTTGCGGATATTCTATTCGTAAGCGGCAAGTAGAGCTTGGCGGGCTTGTGGCTCTAAGTGGCATTCTGTATTTTGCGCCATATTTTGTAATCACTTCTGGTTCGGATTTTAGATATATCTGGTGGATGATATTGTCGTCATTGTTGGGTGCTGTAATAAGTTGGAATTCGAGCATGCTCGTGATTGAGGAGCCGATATGATTAGTGATAAAATTTTTGTCACTGGTGCTGCAGGTTTTGTCGGATTTCATTTCATAAGTCGACTACTTGCAGATGGTCACAGGGTGCTTGGAATTGATAATCTGAACGACTATTACCCTGTATCGCTAAAGTTAGATCGCCTCAGCCAACTAAAAAAGCATTCAAAATTTGAATTCATTCAGATGGATTTGAATGATAGTGACTTAAAAACGAAACTCACTGAGTTCTCCCCAAAGTATGTCGTAAACTTAGCGGCCCAGGCTGGGGTAAGGTATAGTTTAAAAAACCCGTTAGCATATGTGAATTCAAATATTGCGGGATTTGTAAATCTTCTCGAAGCTGTTCGTGGTTTAGAGCTGGAACATTTCATTTATGCTTCTTCAAGCTCCGTTTACGGCAACAACACTAAAGTCCCATTTTCGACCTCAGACACCACTGATCAGCCCGCCTCTCTTTATGCCGCAACTAAAAAGTCGAATGAACTTATTGTTCACGCTTACGCGCATCTTTATAAAATTCCCTGTACTGGCTTGAGGTTTTTTACTGTTTACGGTTCATGGGGAAGGCCAGACATGGCATATTTTAATTTTACTGAAAAAATTAAAAGAGGTGAGGTCATTGACCTATATAACTTCGGCAAAATGAAACGCGATTTCACGCACATTTCAGATATCGTTGAGGCCATTGTGCGTTTACTCGACAAGGCTCCGCCAACAAACTTTGGTGTCATAAGTCCTCAGCTTTATAATATTGGTGCATCATCGCCTGTGGAGCTTGTTGAATTTGTTAAAACACTTGAGGACTTGTTAGGTATCCAGGCAAAAACTCAATTTTTGCCCATGCAACCAGGTGACGTTCCTGCAACTTTTGCAGATGTTTCAGCTCTCGAGAGTCGAGTTGGATACTCTCCCAAAGTAACGTTAAGGGTAGGCTTGGCGGAGTTCGTTCGATGGCATAACGATTACTATAGTAAAAAATAAACCAATCAATTAAGTGTTCTCGTTTTATTGCGGCACGGTCAGTGTTGATCCGAGGCACTATACGGAGCCTAGATATCTACAAAAGCTTGGAAAGCTCTATTCGGTTTTTCTTTCGAAATTAGAGGCTTGAATCCCGTATATCGCGGAAGCTTACTTTTGACTGAGTCCCAAAACCATTCCTTCGCTCAAAAAATTAAAGTCTCCAATTACCTGTTTTAGGTAAACCACGCCGCCAGCTGTTTTTACAATTAACGAAGTCTTAAATAAAGCCACGATCTGACCAGGAGAAGCATTACTAGCCATTCTTAATACGCGGGGATTGCTAAGAATCTGAGCATCAAAAACTTTAAACTTGTGTGGCCCGACGAGGAAATATGCACCCTGGCTCTCAACATTAAAGGCCAAGACCTTGCGCACATTTTGC
>JANNCH010000497.1:0-5671 GCA_031386315.1 Pseudobdellovibrionaceae bacterium | reverse complement strand
GTCGTTTTCCCAATTAAACTTGGCAGTAAAGAACTGCATGTCAATCAAGGTTGGGAATTTGTTGCAGGGTCGGATCGCCTTACAATCAACTACAAGATCTTTAACGGAACTACTTCTGCTTGCGCTTCTAAAGGGCCGTGGAAGTCGAATGATGAATGTAAAACACTCCGTCGGTTTTCATATCCTATTTCCGCTTTCAAGTCACTCGGAGCACGAGTGCCTCGAACTAAAACAGAGGCTTACACTCTGACTCGGGAGTTTAATACCAAAGTGGAATTCAGAGCTAGCAACTCTCCATTAAATGGAACCAACAGTCCGGACGTCTACGCGAGCTGGAAAAACGGCTACTAAAACGATTAAAATCTAAAGCCGATGCTCTTGCATCGGCTTTTTTTATCTGGCAAATTCGACTAAAATTCTATTTCAATTCTGATTTTAAATTTATTCTTCTTTGCTATGCCGTTGACTGATGAAAAGGTATAGAATGATTAAACTTAACATTCGTTAAGTCGTTTTAACTTATCCTATCGGAGCCTTCTCTCTTTACAGATACGGTACCTCAAATATTTTACTGATGTTGATCTCAATCTTTGAGCCGTCCACTTTGTCGTTCATCGAGAGAAACCTCTTCGTATACTGCAAAAGTTTTGAGACGCTGCAAACAGGGGTTTTTCAAATTACTTTGAACCCTCTACTTTCTTCAAAATGCTGACATTTTTTGTCGCATGTCTCAGTTTTAAGAACGGACCTCCTATTTCCTTCGATTTGGCCACGGGATGCTTCTTGCTCAAAAGTATTCTATAGCTTTAGAATGGGAGAGTTATATGTTTTCAAGAACAATCAAAGGTCTCGTATTATCATCATTTGTTTACGGCAATTTGGCACAAGCATTTCCGGCTTCTAGCCATTTAGGCGAACCAAGCGTGGTAATCGACAGACTAAACAGTACTAGTGTACTCGATTTTTCAGAGGCCATCTCTAAAAGTGTTAGCGAAAATCAAGCCCTGAAAAAATTAGCTCCTCTTTCTCTTATCATTTCTGAACCATTGGTTCGATCGTTGTGGTTGTCACAACTTTTCACTGAAACAGACTGGATTGCCATGCAAGGTCTTGCAAGCATCCACAACAAAATGGATCCAGGCGGATCTGAGGGCGATGGATCGAACGTCTTTATGTATGGCTGTAAAGCAGGATGGATTGACATGGGTCACTTAGTCCTGACAGCTCTTGCTCACAAAGTGATGCTTCAAGGATTGACCAAAGTAACTTTAGTTAAAAGCCTCATCCCGGGATTCTTAGAAAAATCAGATGGTGACCGCTTTATGAAAGTAGCTAAGCAATTAACTGATGCTCATTTGGCTAAGGATGATGATAGAAAAGTTACAGTTGACGGCATCACAGGTGACCGTTGGTTTTGGGCTCGGTATTTTGCAATGAAAGCTGGATACAAAATTGAAGACACTCAAACTAAGACGAAGCAGTCGCAAAAACAGGGTAAATACGACGCTAACGCTACTAGCGCCTACACACTTGAAGACCTCCCGTCTGATTATTTCGGGACTCAGATTGCAGAAAAAATGGAGCGCAAACACACAGTTCGTGGTGTAGTAAATGTCTTCAAACGTGAAATGATTCAAATGATGAAAGACTATAAAGTTGTTGATCTCGAAAACGAAGTGAATGACAATGGTCGATTTACTTCAGCGCGCGAGATTATGTCTAAAGATGCAGACTACTACAAAAAACAAGTAGAGAATTCACAAGTGAATGTCAAAGACAAAGAGGCTTCACGTAATTCACTAAGTGTTTACAACTACACAAAAGTTTGGAAGAAAACAAAGAGCCATAACATTCTTTGTGATGAGAATGGCAACCCACGCGGCACTGAAAACAACAAAACTGCGGGCCAAGAAAATCCTTCATCTCCAAAACCTAAAAGAAAATTTGGTCACCCAGGACACATATAATTGTACTGATCCATTTCAAAAAGGGTCTCGTGAAAGCGAGGCCCTTTTTTGTCTCAAAATGAGATGTCTAAAATACCATGTCTCCGTCAAAAACATTCTCACTTCAATCCGTCTATAGAACTCCTGCTGCTGGTTTGACTCTTGCTATTTAGAAGGCAGAGGTATCTATGTTTACAACGTATATGAAATCAAGTGTCGTATTGGCTTTTACGGCATTGAGCTTTGTTTCAGTGGCCGCGCAGGCAGCTAGCTCAATCCCTACCAATCCAACAATCATTTCGCTGTTGGTTTCTGGACCAGGAGAAAACTTCTCTTCGCAATTCGGTCACATCAATATGCGTTTCTCGTACGGGAAAAACCTCGACGATAATAAAGATTTAGTTGTTGGTTTTGGTCCGCAGCTAGGGGTCACAAATCCACTTGATTATTTTGGCAAAGCGAAGATGATCAACTGGAATCAGACGATGCATGATTCCCTTCAAGACGATACGATGCAAAAAATGATTTATGTAGATAATTTACGTCTAAATTTATCAGAAAAAGAGAGATTCGAAATTGCCACGGCAGTGAGCAATACCATGAACGACACCTTACTGACTTACAACGCCTTTTTGAGAAACTGTTCGACATTGATTGCAGATATCCTGCATAAACATGGAAATCTTCCCGATCCTATCTTAGCATTTTTGCCATCGAAACTAGGAAATTCAACTCGCCGTTACGCGGTTTCTACTAAAAGGTACGAGAGCACCGTAAGTGCCAAGTTGGCTATTATCGAGAAACATAAAGATATTCTCAAAAAAGTTTTCACGCTGGTAAATGCTAATCAAGCAATATTTTTAGCAAAAAATTTACCAATGGATTTTAATTTATTAAAAGATCCAAAAGCTCAAGCAGAACGAAATGCTCAAAATACAGTTAAAGATATAGCCATTTTGCAAAAACAGCTCACCAGCCGGCATACAGAATTTAGACTTATGGGCTATCAAAAATTGAGTTTACATCCTGAACTACAACGTATGGCAAAAGAAATGATGACCTTCGAAAGTGGCTCACGTAAGGCTTACATCACGCAAGCTCTTGGAAGAGACCCAGTACATACTGTTGAAAATCTTCAAAAACTCGACTACCGAGATAAAAGTCCCATCGTAATAACTGCAACATCTACACAGGCTAAGCTGTACAGCAATCTGCCTCAGTTTGCCTCAGCGGCAGGAAAAACGTCACATCAAAAAAGACGCGCACGAACTTGGGACTTCCGCCAACTGAATATTTCCGAAACAACGGGGCTCCGCTTTAAAGCCGACGTTGTTGAGACTCAATACAATGGTTCAAGAGCGGCGGCCTTCTGGGTGACACCACATTTAGGTCTAGATCCAGATTGATTTAGCCTTTAGAAATATTTCTTAATATCCAAACATTATCTTTGGCTTCGAGTATTTCGAAGCCCCACTCTTTTGCAATGTAATGAAAACTTTTGCGTGCAAAAAAACCGACATGGGTTTCTTCGCGTCGGTATGCCCAGCTTTTGAAAATCTCAAAGGCTGGCGGCGGCGACGTCATCACTGCTAACAGCGCTTGGGGATTCAACATTTGTACAAGCTTGTCTAATTCTTTGCGAGGGTCGTAAAAATGCTCAAATACTTCTGTGGCTGTGATTAGGTCATATTTAAAATTTAAAAGCTGCTCGTCTGGAAAAAAATACGGATCGTACTTCCAAAGTTCAATTCCTTTTTCAGCTAAAAACCGACTTAAGAATGCTGTGGGGCCGCAACCAAAATCCAAAGCTTTTAAAGTCTTTCCAGCAGGCACATAACGCACGACTGAATCAACAATGGGACTCAGAAACCGACGATATCCCTGACTGTCCTCGTTTTCGTGGAGCTCATATCTTGCACGTTCTTCTTTCATATCCAAACGCTCGGAAGGCTCACGAAAAATGTATTCACAATTTCCGCAAAACCAATAGGCCCCCGGTGGCTTTGCTGTAATTTCTTTTTTCTCTACATTCTGCGAATGACAAAGTATGCATTTTTGAGACATATTGACGGTATACATTCTTTCAGCGAGGTCGTCATGGCTAAAGTCGTCATCTATTCAAAAGTTCCCTGTCCTTATTGCGTACGCGCAAAAAACTTTTTATCTGACAAGGGCGTAACCTTCGAAGAAATCGACCTAACGGACAAGCCGGATGAAATTGAAAAAATCAAAAATGATACTGGCTGGAAAACCGTCCCTATCATCATGATCGATGGCAAACTCATTGGTGGTTATACAGATTTGAAAACTTTGGATGAAGAAGGCAAGCTAGACGCACTTCTTAAATAGGGACTTCTATGAAAAAAATATTTGTTTCGTTTCTCATTTTATTTTCAGCATCATCGGCCCTTGCTTACCTATCACCAGGTTATGTTAATTTCGGCAATATTTCATGTGACTCGCGCGCCACGCAAACCGTCACTTTTTACAATAACACGGATGAAAATGTCCAAAACCTACGAGCTTCTGTTTCGGGATCTTCATTTTTTGAGAGTTCATTTTGTTACAATGTTCGTCCCTACGGATCTTGCTCTATTCAAGTCACCTTTGATCCGCGTGGACAGCCAGGTTCAGACTACGGGACTTTGTGGGTCTATGCAGACATTCGAAGCTATACTGCTAGTTTGAACGGCTCTTGCCGTTAGAAATTATGTGATTTTCAAGTCGAATCACTCGGCTTTTTAGATATTCCATTTCGCGATTAAGTTTTTCAATTTCATTTTGACTTTCAAGCTGGCTTGCTGTTTTTGCAATGGGTGCAACAACGCCCGCGATTTCACGACCTAATTTAATTTTATTCTTGTGTATTCGGATCACCTCTTCAGCATCTACAACAACTTCTGGTCCACGGGGTGGCTGCACGACGGCCATCTGCTTATTTGGGTTGTTCAAATTTGCAGATTGAGCCGTCAGTGTTTTTAACAACGCTCGCATTTCAGCAATATTTTCCTGATACACCGAAAGATCCGGAGGGAATTTCTTGGTAACTACAGAAACACCAATTGTAAAAAGCGTGAGCGATGTTAAAATACCAATCAATACGCCCTTTACAATGTATGCTATAAAACCAATGATTAAACGGATCAAGGCCATGGCTACGCTCCGATGAACTTATCGGAAAAGGCTACAAAAAACCAAACTCGACCAAAGGCAAGTTACTGGCGTAATTCTGTTCGCAGACTCATCTCTAAGGGTATTGAAAACAATTCTTGCAGATTTGCCTGCATCTCAGTCAGGTTTTTTGCTTTGGCCGCAGCACTATAAACGGACTGACCAAAGGGCAACCATACAGATGTTGTACGAATATGAAAACGAACCTTACGCATCGTCAGATCTTCGGTGAAATACTGACGACCAAAGGCAATGAGCTGCAATAACGAACGCCCGTATTCAGCCCCTTCTTCCAAAAGACTGCGAGGAGCTTTTTCGTTTTCTCGACCCCGAGGTGGAGCAAAACCAAGATCTTCACCAACCTGCCAAACCATCCACGGCCTTGCAGCCAATGCACGACCTGCCATCACCATGTCACAATTTGTTTCTTGTAACATCAAATGCACATCTTCAGCTGTCTGCACATCACCGTTACCGATGATTGGAAAATCTACGGCGGCTCGCAGCTGTTTGATTTGCTCCCAATCGGCAGAGCCCCGTCTTTTTTGTGCAGC
>JANNCH010000450.1:0-3315 GCA_031386315.1 Pseudobdellovibrionaceae bacterium | reverse complement strand
AGAGTAGTTGTTATAGCTGTAGTTGTAACATGGTTGGTACCAGTTGCCGTACCAGTTCATGTAGCCATAGTTGTAACCGTAGTTATAGTTATAGCCATAGTAGAAATACCAGCTAGAAGCGCCACCGTCGTTATCAAGTTCAGAACGAACTTTATCGGCAGAAACAGCTTCGAATTTTTCAGAAGTTAGAGCTTTTGCTTGAACTTCGTTTTTCATCACAGCGTTTGTGTGAAGAGCGGCTACTTCTTTAGTGCTGTTGTTTACGCGAATAACAACTGTGCCAGCAATCTGTTGGTTAGCAACAGCGGCGTCATTGTCTAGTTCACCTGCGAAAGATGAGGTTGCGAAGCCAGCAACCATGGCTACTCCCAAAAGTAATGCTTTCATAAATACTCCTATTGTTAGCCCGAGAGCTTGTTATTTAAGCGTGTGATAGCTTTGACGGCTGGGCTTGTCCATAGAATTGTGACTTTGCGATGCTTAATAACTCTACATACAACTTGACGCTTTGGCGGAGTCAAAGGTACGGGATCCACGTGGAACCCATCGGAATTATTGAAAGCTGTTATAAAGACAAATTCGGAACTCCGCGTCAGCCTGGTTTGGCTCCGAAAGCATGGGCTAAAATAAAGTTGCGTGCAGATCTGCATCCCGACCAGGCCCTCGAAGGTTTGGAAGGGTTTAGTCATCTTTGGATAATATGGATTTTTCATCAAAATAAAACGGCTCGATATCATGCAAAAGTACATCCCCCTCGTCTGGGCGGGGAAAGTATGGGGGTCTTCGCAACGCGCTCTCCGCATCGACCCAATCCTATCGGATTGTCGCTGGTTGAAATTATAAAAATTGAAAATGGAGAGATCATCGTGGCCGGTGCAGATCTAGTTGATGGCACCCCCATTTTAGATATCAAGCCTTACTTGCCAGAAATAGAATCAAAGCCCATGGCCCGTGTCGGGTGGACTGGGGATGTACAAAAGCGCGAAATTTCAGTCGAGTTTTTGGGTGAGGCCCGTGAAGTTCTTACACAATGGCAGAGGTCCCATCCAGATAAAAATCTAGAAGATATTATCGTCGATACATTGAAATTAGATCCTCGCCCAGTCATTTACCGTGGTTATGAGGGCTCTGAAGAAACGCCTTATCGAAATGTACATGCATTTAGACTTTTCGAGGGGGACATTCACTTTCGTTTTACCTCGACAGATAGGCTGCAGATTTTTAAAATACTTATTTAGCATAATTAATTGTTTTAATTGGCGATTGCTTTCTATTTGAGCAACTTGATATTCTCTCTAAACGAAGAAACTATTAGTAGGGGGATTTCATGGAGACAGCTTCTCAGGGTGCTAAAAATGTCACTCAAAACGATACCATTCGTAAGGTGCCAGTACTCAGCCTAGGTAGCTATACCCAAGGTTCTGCATCCGACAAGACTCGTTTTATCGATAATCTTTTCGGCGGTCTTAAAGAATACGGTTTCATAGTTTTAAAAGATCATGATGTTAAGCCCGCATTGCTAGACCAAGCCTACGACGTTCTCCAAAAATTTTATTCAATGCCGGTGGAAGTAAAAGAAAAATACATTGCGAAGGCCATCGGTTTTCAGCGTGGTTATACTCCATTCGGAAAAGAGCATGCAAAGGATTCCCCCGTGATGGATTTGAAAGAGTTCTGGCACGTTGGCCGCGAACTTCCGTCTGATCACTATATGAGAAAATATTATCCTGAAAATATCTGGCCCACTGAAATGACAGAATTCAAAGAGATCTTCACAAAGCTTTATTCTTCGTTAGAGCAAGCGGGCGACGTAATGCTTGAAGCCTTAACAGGTCCACTTGAAGTTAAAAAAAATTACTTCGCAGGTATGACCAAAGATGGAAATTCTATTTTACGTCTTTTGCATTATCCACCAATTCCAGAGGGTGTTGATCCACGTTGTTTGCGTGCAGCTCCGCATGAGGATATCAATTTCATCACGATTTTACCAGCAGCAACGGCTTCTGGTTTGCAATTGAAAGATCGCGATGGTCAGTGGTTGGATATCGCTTCAGACCCAGGCACATTGATCGTGGATGTGGGTGATATGTTGGCTCGTTTAACAAATGATCTTTTGCCATCAACGACTCACCAAGTGGTGAATCCAAATGATGGTAAGAATGGCCATAGATACTCAATGCCATTCTTTATTCATCCACACCCTGAAGCAATGCTGAGCTGTTTGCCTTCTTGCAAAGGTACCGGCGCAAAATACGCCGATATTTCTTCGCACGATTTCTTGATGCAACGTCTGCGTGAAATCGGTTTGTTGAAATAGTTTTTATCGAGTGATTTGATATAAAAAAGGCGGGGTTTTGTAGCCCCGCCTTTTTTTAGTTTAGTTTCGTATTGGAATGTTGGATGTTTCTTCTTCACCTGTGGGACCGATGGCTCCTTCTTGTCCGTCTGTTGAAAATTGATTGTAAAATGCCTCACAGGATCCGTCGGGAAGGCGAAAACCAATTTTGCCAGCGACTCCTTTTTCAGGCAACCCACCCTTTGCAGAAATTATTTGAATGCGAAGTTCAAAAGGTTTTGCTTCGTTTTTGATGATGGCCTCAATATAACCACTTTTTCCACCGCGCTTTCCGTCGGCGCCTCTTTTGCCGCGTTGATAGCGACAGATATTTCGGTGAAACAAAGGTGTCGGGTCTGGGTCTGCACTGAACCCGTCACCACCTTCTTCGCCACGAAATTCGAGCAGCAATCTGCCACTGGCGAAGTTAGCTAGAAGATTGATACGACCGCCGTCTCGTCCATTATTAGCTAAACCGGCTTTGGTGCCTTGAGGGTAGGTATAAATTCTTCCGTTACTAGACTGTATTTCTTCAACTTCAAGAACAAGATCATTGCTAAAAATTTGTAAACTTCCATTCTCTGTGAAAGTTAATTTGCGTAATTTTAGTTCGACGGTAGTAGGCTCTTGGCTGAGCTCTCGTTCTTCGTCGAACTTGATTTGTTTGATATCTCTTACAGTTAAAATTTTTCCTTCAATCAAGAACATGGGTTGGTCGATGACGAGGTCGTCGAGGGTCTCGGAGGGGGCGGATTCTTGGGCAACCTGAGTATCAGGGGTTTTTTCGGGATCGCGGACTTCGATGCAACCGCTGAGTATGAGAGAGGCTAAAATTGTGGGGAATAGTGCTTTTATAGACATGGGGGCTCCTTTTCAATGACTGGGTCTTTAACAAGATTCGTGGAAGTCATTATAGGCATGAGAGGTAAGGGCGTGGCTGGATGGCGGATAGGGTCGGACATCGGGGTAGGACGTTTTGG
>JANNCH010000442.1:0-10562 GCA_031386315.1 Pseudobdellovibrionaceae bacterium | reverse complement strand
GGGTGCACCCAAGGTTTCAGAGCCAGGACGTATGGGGCCAAGGTCTGGGCGCGACAAAAGGTTCTTAGATGCAATCACGCGCAAACTCATGACAGCCTTGAAAAAATCTTGAGAGTACTTTGTGTAGTAATCTTTGTGCGCACTGAAGGTAACTAAAATGGCAATTTTGTCCTTGATGGTTGCTAGATAACGAGTGAAGTAGTTATTCACTTCAGAACCCATGTGCAGACCATCAACCCATTGCTGATCATTGATCTGAACATTCTTTGATTTATAAACAACTTTCGAAGAGGCTGTTCCGCCAGCTTTTAATGCCAGTGGGATCGGGGTGCTTAAGTGGGACTCGTAAAGATTGAACGAGTCCGTGGGGCCCACTTCTTTGGCAGTAAGGATGATAATAGCTTCTTTAGATTCTTTGGATTGCTCACTTCGGCACACCCACTCGGTTTGTTCCAAGTTGCACTTCCAGGTTTCGGGCATCTCGAATGCTATGTAGGCATTACGAAAGACTTTTGCATGTGCGGAAAAAGTAAGTAGAATAAATGCGAGCGATGTTAATACAATTCTCATGCGGTGACCTCGTTATTACGTAATTATAAGGACAAAAGGAGCAAGAATCCAATGAAGAATCTCTATCAGCTGACAACTTTTGTGACAGTGATCAGTGAGGGAAGCATGACTGCCGCGGCGGACAAGCTCTTTTTGACTCAGCCAGCTGTGAGTCAGCAGATTCGAAACCTAGAGGAAGATCTAGGTGTCGATCTTTTAGTCCGTGGTGTGCGCCAGATCAAGGCGACTTCACAGGGTGAAATTCTTTTTGAATATGCCAAAAGAATTCTGCAATTGACGCAAAAAGCAGAAATTGCCATTAAGTCGATCGGTGCTGAGCTCAAGGGGCAATTGCGTATCGGTACGTTGAACTCGGTGGGACTGCAGATGATGAGCCCCATCGTTGGGCGTTTGATGCGTAATAATCCTGATCTTATGCTGAAGATCGATTATGCCAAAGGGGACGAACTCATTCGTCAATTTAAAAAAAATCAATTGGATGTGATCATTATTCCTGAGGTCGAAACAGAGTTTGGTTCAGACCTCGAGCACGCAGACAGTAAGTTTTTACTCAAAGAAGAGATGTGGTTGGTTGGATCGGGCAAAGAAAGCGACTTGCCGCCACAGATTAGTTTGAAAGAACTTAATAAATTTCCATTAATAGATTTCACCGATGAGTTCCCAGGCTTTAATAAATCTTTGTTTGATAAGCTAGAGGCCCAAGGTGTTAAAGTGAATTCGATTTTTGAATCAGCCAACGTGGGCACTTTAAAACGTGTTATTGAAGCTGGTTTGGGCTGGGGATTTTTACCATCCCATTCTATCAAGAAACAAATTCGTTCAGGTCGAATGAATCGCATCCATGTTAAAGACATGCATTACGAAGTGGACTTGGTTTATTACTATAAAAAGAATCAAGAAACAAAAGCATTGTCTGAACTATTTTTTCAGACACTGCTTCAGCAAGAAAAGGCGTAATCTATTCAGCCGTGCATCCCACTGAAAATTCTGTATTTCTGGTGTTCTACACAGTATCAGCTGGTAAGGTGATGCGCCCAAAACCGCTTGAAAATGTGCCCAGGGGTTTGAATTTTAAAACAAGGTCTCCTGTGGCGCCACTGATCGTGTATTGTGTGACATTTTCTTCACCACGTACGCCTACGACTTCCAACGATCGATTTTAAAATCCACTCAAATCCACTTTGTGTGAAAATTCAGATACAGCCACAGAGAGTATGTAGTCGAACACTTCGGACAGCCTTCCAAAAAAACCATTTCTGGCGAACGTGAAACATGGCTCTACTATGATGTGACCACTAATTTTCATAGACTAACTACTGTTTTTATTCGTAATAATAATACTCTTCAGTCGGTTTTATGGATTCCGCGTGCTGATGAACTTGAGTCAGACTTGGGTTTTACTAAAAGAAAATTTTCAAATGCAAAATTTGTAAGCTTTGAAAAAAAATGACCCGAATCCACATATTTTTAGTACTTCGACGACTTACGTAGATGATGAGTTAGGAATTTCAATTTTTGTTGAAGGCAAAAAAATGCACATCAGTGCTTTGGCTTGGTCTGACACTGCATATAGACTGCTTTCGACGTCATCAGAACCTGCAAATTCTGCAACCAAATTTAAAAATAGGCGAATAATTAGAAAATCACCGAATCCGGCAGCCCTAGGCGGGCCGCAATAATACGCACGATTTCACTGGCAGTTTCTTCAAGGGCTCGTTCAGTCACATTGAAGACAGGCCAGCGACGATTTTGTTTAAATATTTTTTCTGCGTATTCAATTTCTTTAGAAATATTAGACATGGATGCATACGAGCCACCAGTGTCTTGCCCAAATTTTTCCAAGCGATTTTTGCGGATTCTTTGCAGAGAGTCCATATCGATAATCAGCCCTACGATACGGCGCTGATCGACTTTCGATAGCTCTTCTGGCAGCGGAGTATCTAATACCAAAGGCACATTTGCGACCTTCCAGCCTTTGTGGCTTAAAAAAATCGATAGAGGAGTTTTGCTAGTGCGGCTAATTCCAACCAGGACAATATCGGCCTTATCGAGTTCAGCAAAAGTTTTGCCATCATCATGTTTCACTGTGTATTCAATGGCTTCGATACGCTTGAAATACATCTCATCGACAACACGTAAAATACCTACATTGCTTTCAGAGTGAACTCCGAAATAAGTATCCAGAGTGCCAAGCAAAGGACCTAGCAAATCAAAATAAGGTATGCCTTTAACAGAGGCCATCTCGCGAATTTTATTGCGCATAGCAGGTGATGCCACTGTGTATGCAATCATACCACGACGTTGAAAGCATTCTTCAATCAAGGCTTCAGCTTGCGCCTCAGTGCGAACGTTTTTACAACGAACAATGTTAATATCTTTTTGTGAGTACTGCACCAAGGCCGCACGAATCATTGTCGCAGCGGTTTCACCTGTTCCATCTGAAAGAATATAGATGGTATAGGTTTGCATCAATCAGCTATCCCACTTTGTAAAGAATGGCGAATATTTTCGACATGTTCTTTCAACCAGAGGTCTGGCAAATTTGATAAAAGCAAAAATGAAAAATCTGAACTAATTTTAATCAAAAGGCATTGCAATTGATTTTTAGGATCCAAATGTTTGAGTTTCAATTTTTCAAGTATCGGACGTGCGCTGGTTTTTAGAATTTCTAAGGTTTGTATGTGGGGTAAACGCATCGAGTGTTTTGTTTGTGTGTTGATAGTTTCAATGACACTTTTTTCAAAAGTTGCTTGAGCAGTCCAAGTGCCATCTTGATTTTCCATCATAACACCGGCTTCAAAAAATAAAGACATCTTTGAAAAAAGCACAACGATACGGTCGATATGGTCTTCAGGCATCCCTGCTGAAATCCCGCGGATCAAAGAAATATCGCGAGAGGCTTCAAAAGTTTTTTGTGCTTCTTCTTTTTCTTTTTTGTTGAGTTCAAAATCGTGATTGTCTAGTAAGGCTTCAGCACGACGACGTAGTTCAGACATTTTTGAAACAATTTTTTCCACACGCACTCCTACCACTTGAAGTGTAGCCTAGCGCGCAGGCAAGTTTAAGAATTAGCGTGGGAACTCGACTTAGATCTGGATGGTTTTTAATCCAATACGATGGTGAAATCTTCGAACTTGTCATGCGAACGCCAGTGTTCGTTAAAATCCCCCGCGCTATAGCCAGCGGGTAAAAAAACACGCAGCGAAGGGGTTTGCAATGAGGCCCAGGTTTCAAAAACTTGTTTTGCCCATTGTGCATAATTCTTATGCACGGGAACCAGTGCGACCCATTTATTAGGCAATAGATGTTCAGAAGCAATAAGAAGAGTCGAGTGTTCGTCGTACTTGATCGCGGGTTTTTCAATACCAGTGTCTGTGATGACTTTTTCTACAAAATCAGGCAGTTCGCGCAATGTGTGTCTTTGGGCTTTGCAGATTTGAAAGTTTAGATACCAATCAATTTTTACAGTCCAGCGAGAATTGCTAATATCCGGCAGCACCCATAGTTGGGCACCTTGTTTGAGTGCGCTTGCCTGAGACAATACACTCAGTGCCATTAGCGACCCTTGCTCACTTGATCGAGTAAGCCATTCACAAAAGCTGCGGACTCAGTGGTTCCAAATTTTTTGGCGATTTCGACAGCTTCGTTGATTGCGATATTTTCTTTCAAAGGATCTTTGGCAAATTTCATCTCGTAAACGGCAATGCGTAAAATATTGCGATCGATGGTCGCCATGCGATCGAGCTTCCAGTGCGAGCTTGATGATTGAATTTTAGAGTCAATTTCAGTTTTAAAATTATTAACACCAACAACAAGTTCGTCAGCATAGGCAATAATCTGTTGATCTACTTGGGCTTCAAAGACTTCAAGAAATGTTCCGTAGCTAATTTTAGGCGTGAACTCAGTTTGAAAGAGGACCTGCAGGGCGAGTTCCCGGGATTGTCTTCGAAGTGTTAGATTCGTCATCTTCTGGCTTTCTGTTGTAGTTCACATTTGTCAGACTCAATTGTGGATTGCTTGAATCCACAAAATCAAGAAGCTCGGTGTCTTCGAGTGTCTCTACAAATTCCTGAACATCTTTGAAAGTTCTGTATACACTTGCAAAGCGGATATAGGCAACATCATCAAGCTGTTTTAGTTCAGCCATGACTTTTTTGCCAATCAAGCGGGACGAAATTTCGTTTTCACCGCGGTTAATGACCCAAGATGAAATTCTCTCAACAATACTTTCGATTTGATTCAAGCTGACCGGGCGTTTCTGACAAGAAGCTTGCAAACCTTTGAAGATTTTTTCTTTGCTATAGGGCTCGCGACGACCATCTTTTTTGATGATCATCGGAAATGCGAGCATCAAGGTTTCCATTGTTGAAAACCGGGCTTTGCATTCAAGGCATTCCCGACGACGGCGGATGGCTCCGTCTTTTTGTACGCGAGTGTCTAAAACTCTGTCATCAGCATGTCCGCAATAAGGGCATTTCATAGGCACTGCCTTTCGGATGGGAGAGTAAGGGAGGCCCTTTGCAGAGGTCAATGCTGTTGTTCGCATTGCCGCGCATCAAAATGTGCTTTGCGCAGGAAAACCGGGCATTATGTAAGAATCTTAACGGGGGTAGCATTGAAAGCACTGAAATTTCTAATTTTCACCATCACTCTGGGTGTCTTTAATCAGGCTATGGCCATTGAAACTCAGCAGGTGGGTCGAGGCGCTGCAGCGAAGTATTTTCAAAAAACCGAGCCCACTGAAGAGTCCAGCACTGGAAATATGGGACCCGAAGATCATTTCTTAGCACTGCACATTGGTGCCTACACCAGCACTCAAGCCTATGAATGGGGTGGCAAAGGTAAAGAAGAATCTGTCGGTGGACCCAATATCGGAGTCACTTATCGCATGGGAGAGTGGCATAACTCGATGGATATGAATGTGCGCATTGAATACCAAGGCTTCAAAGTAGCGGGCAAAGAGCCAGCCAAACTTTCGTTTTTGCCTTTGGTAACCTTTCCGGATGCTTCTTCAAGATTTCCACTTTATTTTGGTGCTGGCATTGGACTTGGCATTTTCATGCAACAAATTCCTGAAGAGTCCGCCATTTCGTTAGACTATCAATTGGTTGCCGGCGCACGATTTTTCAATGTCTTTGAAAACACTGGTTTCTTTATTGAATCTGGTCTAAAAAATCATCTGTTGATTCTTAGCAGTGGTCAGTTGAACGGCGTATTTGTCTCGGCTGGGGCTGTGTTTACTTTTTAGGACCTAGAGTGAAAATACACCGCCATCTTGTTGAAGAAATCCTCATGGCCCTCGATTCCATTTTTCGCGAGGGTCTGCGTGCCGATAAAGTTATTGAACGCACAATGAAGGCCCATAAAAAATGGGGATCGCGCGACAGAAAATTTTTCGCTGAAAATGTTTACGAAGTTGTTCGTTGGAAGCGTCTGCTTGAATATCTAGCGGACTCGGATGATCTTTGGATGATCTGGGGTGCACATTGGCTACGCAAAGGCCATGAAATCCCGCAAGACTGGCCTGAAACAGATGGCCTGACTTTAAAACAAATTCGTAGTCGCGAACAAAGTGTGCCTTCATTGGCTATCCGCGAATCCTATCCTGACGAATTATTTGCCATCGGTGCAAGCGAGCTCGGTGCTGACTGGGAAAGCATTGCCCATGCGCTGAATAAACCCGCAGATGTTTTTTTACGTACGAATACATTGAAAATAACTCCGGTTGAAGTGATTGCTTTGCTTAAAAAAGAAGACATCGATGCTGTGCCTGTGAATCCTCGTGATTTGCCTTTGGCTTTGCGTTTGAAAGAACGAAAAAATACTTTCGCTACGCAAGCTTTTAAGAGTGGGTTTTTTGAAGTGCAAGATGCCGCTTCGCAAATGGTGGCCCCACTTTTAGATGTGCAGCCTGGGCATCGGGTGATTGATGCCTGCGCAGGTGGCGGAGGCAAGTCTTTGCATATGGCCGCTTTGATGAAAAACAAAGGCAAAATTATAGCCATGGATATTTACGACTGGAAATTGACCGAGCTGAAGTTGCGCGCTCGTCGTAATTCTGTGGATATTATCGAGACAAAATTGATTGATTCAAACAAAGTGATCAAGCGCTTGGCCGAAACAGCAGATCGTTTGTTGTTAGATGTTCCATGCTCGGGCATGGGTGTGATTCGTCGTAATCCCGATGCAAAATGGAAAATTACGGGGGCCGAAATTGGTCGTCTGCAGGTCCTTCAACAAGAGATCATTTCAAGCTATTCAAGCATGGTTAAAAAAGGTGGGCTGATGGTTTATGCCACTTGCAGTATCTTACCTTCAGAGAATGAAAAACAGGTGCAAAAGTTCTTAGCCACCCAAGGGGACGCCTGGACTTTGGTCAAAGAAATCCATGTGCGCCCGGACCGCGAAGGTTATGATGGTTTTTATGGGGCTCTATTAAGAAAAAACTAAACTGGTCTCAAATTTGAATGTTCTTTTACCGATCCTTAACAGGTATGAAAACAGCCTGTTTAGTTGTAATCACATTGTTATTATTCACTCCGGTGAGCCATGCTAAACTATTGTTAGACGTAGGCGCCGGCTATTTTTCAGATTCTGTGACAACATCCAGTTCAGATACGTCCAAGAAACTTGTCTATAATTTTTCGGCTCTTTTGAGCATTAGCAAAAATTTTTGGGGTGGCTGGGGCTATATGAATATGAGCTCAGATCGGTCGCAGGGTGCTACCGACGTTCAATTAGCCGGCTACAGCATGGGACCCGCATTCAAGTATCAATTTGGTCGTTCACGCACACACAGTATCAGTGCCGTTTATAACCTTATAAATAATGCGACCTATACAACGAATACATCCACTGAAGAGTGGAGTGGATCGGGTTATAGCTTTCAGTTTGCAGCCATGCCCGAAGTTCGAGAAAATCTGTTTGTAGGTTTTACGATCAACTATCATTCGGTCAATTACTCTAAAAAAGTCGTTGGAAGCACGGAATCCAGCGTATCGTATACGCGGACGTGGCTATACCCAACCCTTTCCCTAACCAAAGAATTCTAACAAGAAATGCGGGCCAGGCTCTGCATTTCTTGAAGTGAGTCTCTTTTGAGTCTATGGCTCTGTTTTGTCACTCGATGTAGGAATTGCTATGCATTGCATAAGTTTTATTATTCACTTTATATATTAAGAACCTGGTGCTACATCACCCATCCAAAAGGGGGCTCTTATGTTCAGAACAATTTCTGCTTTGGTTCTTGGTCTTTCGGTTTGTCTTTTGGCTGTTTCATCTTCGGCTTTTGCGATGGATGAAGCTTATTTCACGGTAAAAAGCTCAGAGGTAAAGGACGTTACTGCTAAGTATGCTCCATTCATGAATTTGTACTCTCAGCCTGGATTGTCTCAAGATTGCGAAACTAGCAACAAACCATTGAAAGCAGTTTTTGCTGGATCTTTGGAAGACGTTCTTAAAGATGGCGACATCAACCCACTAGACGCGGTTGAAGCGATCGTTGATCAAATCATCAATATCGGTAAAAAAGTTTGGACTGTTGTTGAGGCTGGTAAACCAGTTGTTAACTTGAAATTAGACACTGCAAATGCGCTTCCGCGTGGTATTTCTTGCTGGGCAGACCTTGCTGGCTGGACAGCTCCGACAACTAAAGTTTATCAAATCGATTACAAAAATCTTTATGGTGCGAAAGTTGTTAGCTTTGCTTATCGTGTAAGCTTCACTGCAAACGGTAACGTGAACGGTGTTGGTAAATACATCACCAATGCTTCTTTCCAACCAGCGGCTTTAAGTGTTGCTTGGGGTTTCGAATTCGACGCTGAAGCGACTATTCCTTCAGTGTTGAATCAAGGAACTAAAGAGGCACCAGTGGCAGGAATGCAAATGAACATGGCCTGGAAAGTGACTTCGCCATTGAAGCATATCATCAGCACAGATTCATACTTCGTAGGTGGCGACAACAAGATTCAACGTCTTGAGTAGTTGTCTCGAAGAAAATTAAGTTTTAAAATTAAAAAGTCCTTCGCTATAAACGAAGGGCTTTTTTTATTTGATTAGAAGAATTAGAAATAAAATTTGAGCCCTACTTTTACGCCCGTACGTATAAAAGTAGAATCCACTGTGGATCCAGGGGCAGTGTTGACCGTGCGTTCTTCGAACCAACGACCAAAAACTCGTAGGCTATCAAAATCGATGTAGGCGCCGCCTTCGACATTGGTTCCTTTGATATCGCAAAGGTTTACCTCTGCCATCGGCATAAACTGACGGTAATAGCCATCAATCCCAAAGTGCTTCTGTAAATACAATTGCAATGAGGCTTGGGCAAACTGCTGGCGCAATACTATTTCTTGGCCCGTGATGTTCATATCACTGGTGCCCAGGTTTCGCGTACGCAATCCATAGTTGAATGCCAAGTAAGAACTTTGGATCGAGTTACCGAAAATACGCAAATTGAAAATGCCGGATAAATCATTGAAATTTTCTTTGGTGTTATTCTCATATTCGGCGCTCAGGCCAAAAATTTGTGCATAGGCCGAAAATTCTCCGGATATTGAGCTGAATGTTTTCTCGGTGGCAGGAGCTTCGGGTTTGCTCATGTACGAGATATGACTGCCGCCAACCATGACTTCGTATGGTGATGGCGAGTTAAAGGCCAACCATAAATCCATCATGCGGCTGCGGTCTTTTTGTGAAAGCCAGTCAGTCAGTGTCCAGCGCTTTTCAGCACTCGCGCTCGCGGTTTTGCGCGATTGTGACCAGCTGGCGGTGCTGCTCAGTAAAATCAATCCAATGAAGAGCATTTTTAAGCGAGACATCGTGCCTCCTGATAAAGGGCCAACTTATATTTTGCCTTTATATAGAGAAAAGGACTAAGATTTTCTCTGAACGTTTCATTTTGAGAAGGATTCTTATGGTACACGATTTAGATCCCTTTTTATGGAGAATCTCTGGAGAGTTCGGGGTTCGTTGGTATGGTCTGTCTTATATGGCTGGCTTTATCTGTGCCTACCTATTAATTAAGTGGTTGGCGGGACGTCAGCGTGCGGTGCTTACGACGCAAATGGTGGGTGACTTTATTACCTACGTTGCCATTGGAACGTTGGTCGGCGGTCGTTTGGGATATTGTCTATTCTATGGACCTGATTTGTTCTTGAAGTTCAAACCGGATTTTCCATTTTGGGGTGTTCTAGCTGTGAACGAAGGCGGCATGGCCAGCCATGGTGGAATTATCGGTATCATGTTGGCGTGTTTTCTTTTCGCTCGCAAATATGGTTTGAATGTTCTTTATCTTTTTGACCTTGTCGCTGTGTCTGGTCCCATCGGAGTTTTCTTTGGGCGTATCGCGAACTTTATCAATGGTGAATTAGTAGGACGACCGGCTCCGCCAGATTTTCCGTTGGCTGTGCGTTTTCCGCAAGATATTTACCAATGGCCAAGTCATGAGTTTTCACGCGTTCCAGATTTGGCGAATGTCGTGGATAAAGTTGGAATACCTAGAGAGCAGTGGCTTGAGTGGTGTGGCAAATTTAAATTTGATATAGCCGCGCGTGATCAAATCTATGCGGGTATGAACAAAATCATCGAAGCCATTCAAAACGGCAATACGGCAGCGAAAGAAGCCATCGGACCTTTGTTGACTCCTCGTCACCCATCGCAGTTATATGCGGCCTTGGGTGAAGGTTTATTATGCTTTTTGTTTTTATTTATTCTCTGGAGAAAACCGCGCAAGCCTGGTTTCATCGGCGCAAGTTTTATCATGCTATATGCATTGGTGCGTATTTCTGATGAATATTTCCGTATGCCTGATATACAAATTGGCTTTCAAGCTTTCGATTTAACTCGTGGCCAGTGGCTGAGCATCGGAATGTTTGTTGTCGGTTTGGTCTGTATGGTTCTTTGGACTCGCACCGGAGCTTTGAAAATACAAGGCTGGTCTCGCGGGCACAGTATTAAGCTGAATCGTAAATAGGGCGCTGGCTTCGGGCGGCGGT
>JANNCH010000423.1:0-5133 GCA_031386315.1 Pseudobdellovibrionaceae bacterium | reverse complement strand
GCAGCAATGAGCTTCATGCGAACTACAGCCCTGATCGTGACCGTGTAGAGGTTTACTTTAAAAGCAGTCCCACGGGAACGGCCTTTAATATTACGGATCAAATTAAGGGCGGTAAAATTGGCGGAGCCCTCGATGTGCGTGATAATGTTGTTGAGGATCTATTAAATGACACCGACGAAATGGCCTATGGTATTGCCAAAGAAGTGAACGCGGCACATATCGAAGGTTTCGATAAAATGGGCGATCAAGGTGTATTATTTTTCGATATGCCGAACGATGTAAAAGGTGCTGCAGAAAGTATGCAGCTTAATAAAACTATATTCAATGATGTCAGCCGAATCGTTGCCGGTGCAAAATCAGGTGCGGCAGGTGACAATACCGTAGCCAATGTGATTTCGTCATTGCAATACAAGCAATCGATGCGCGATGGCACGGCGACATTTGATGATTTTTACAATACACAAGTGGGCCAGGTGGGTACGGTCGCTCAACGTGCGATGAAATCTCAAGAGTCACAAAAAAATATTATTTCTCAGCTCAATAATATTCGCGAAAGTATCAGCGGTGTGAGCTTAGATGAAGAGACCACTAAAATGGTGGAATTCCAGAAAATATACGATGCTTCGGCTCGATTGATTCGCACAGCAGATGAAATGTTCGAAACAGTTTTGAACTTGAAACGACTATAACTTAATAGCTAATTGGTGAGAGTGAATGAGAATTGCCGATAAAATGAATTTTAACCAAGTGAACCAGAATCTGCAGAAGAATCGTGCGGATATGGCAGACTTGCAAAATCAGGCGGCCACTCAAAAGCGCATCAACAAGCCGTCGGATGATCCTTTGGCGTCAGCACGTGTTCTTGTGTCTAGAACTGAACAACGTGGCAATGCACAGTTTATAAAAAATATTAATCATGCAAAATCTTTTTTAGAATTTTCAGATCAGGCTCTGGGCGAGTTGTCTGATATTTTGGTGCGAGCAAAAGAATTGGCGATTAGTTCGTCGAATGATGCCAGCGGAAATGCAGATTCTCGCTTGGTAACAGCGGCCGAGGTGAGTCAGATCTACAATCAATCTATTCAAATCGGAAATCGCAAGTTAGCTGAACGCTATGTGTTTGGTGGATACAATACACAAAGTCGTCCGTTCGATAGCACGGGTCAATACTCGGGCGATGATGGCGATATTAAAGTGCAGATCAATAAAGACTCTTTCTTGAGTGTGAACATGCCTGGTAATAAAGCGTTTTTGGGTCGTGGGTTGGACGGGGATGGTATCAGTCGTCCACGCTATGAAACTCCGACATCGGTCCCTGAGCTCAAAGACTTTCAAGCTGAAGAGAAGCTTCGTGCCCAAGAAAATGACGAGGTCGAAGCCAACTTCTTGCAAACGCGTGGTCCTGCCAATGCACACGGCCGACCAAGCAAGATCGATCCAGTGACAGAGGCTTCTGGGGTGAATATTTTTTCGACCTTAAAAGACCTCGAGGTTTCGCTTAAAACAAATGACAAAGAGGGTGTTCAGATCTCTTTGGATACTCTTGATCAGGCCATCGCCCAAGTAATTTTGGCCCGTTCAGAGGTTGGATCGCGCATTATGGCGATCGACGGGACCATGGATTCTCTGCAAAAAGCCATTGTGGACAACAAAATCACGGCTTCCAATTTGGAAGACGCAGATGCTTTCCAGGTCATTAGTGATATAAACAAGACCGACAGCACACTAAAAGCGACGCTCGAGACCTCGGGTAAGCTTATTCAAACTAGCCTTCTTGACTTTCTAAAATAAAAATAATACCTACAGTTCCTCTTAGATTCGCCGATAACGACAGCAGCACAAAAGGAGTTGTCATGCTTGTTCTAACAAGGAAGTTGGGTGAAAGCATCGCTATCGATGATCACATCAAGATTAGAGTTGTCCAAATAAAGGGCAAACAGGTTCGAATTGGTATTGAAGCCCCGAAAGATACCAAAATCCACCGTGAAGAAGTCTACGCAGCCATTCAAGATCAGAATCAGCAATCTGCTCAAGTTTCGTCTGACCAAACTCGTTCAATTTCAAAACTTTTAAAGCCGTAGGACCTTTCAGGTTTTTCGGCACTAATATCCAAAATGGGTTCCAAACTGCTTGGAGCCTGTTGCGCATTCGGTCATGCCAAATAAAATTTATTTGAGTCTTCCCAGATTTAAGTCCAGATTTAATAGTATATGCACCTGTTGTGCGTCCTGGTGTGTCTAAAAACAGGGCATATAAGATTATTCACGGGGGGGATTCGTGGTTATTCAAACTTCAAGATTCGGCCAAGTTGCATTGAAGCAAGAAGATATACTGACCTTTCCAGAGGGGCTTCTGGGCTTTGCTGATCTTCGTCAGTTTGTTCTGTTAGATGATCCGAGTGACGAGATATTTGCTTGGCTACAGAGCTGTGAATCGGCACAGATTGCTTTTCCAGTGCTTGAGCCCGAGCTATTCACTGAGAATTACAAAGTGACGTTAGCTAAAAGTGATTTGGAAGGCTTGAAATTAACTAGCCAAGAAAAAGCTCGTTACTTTTCGATCGTGACTATTCCGGATGATCCAACACAAATGACGGCTAATTTAAAAGCGCCCATCGTGGTGAACACAGCTCAAAGAATGGCTCGTCAGTGCGTATTGCAAGATAACAACCTGGCTATTCGTGAGCCCATCTTCAGCAAACTACAACAACGTGTGGTTCAGAACCCAGCTGTTGCGATCAAGAATCAATCGGCAGGCATCGACGTGGCTGTGAAGCTGGCGTTGGCTAAAACAATCGATCTTTAGTTTTTAGTTTAAAATATAGAAAGAGGGCAAAAGCTGAAAGGTTTTTGCCCTTTTTGTTTGTGGCCCATACAGCTGTGATAGGCGGATTCGTCAGTGCGGCCATCCATGAGCAGGCCTTTCTCAGGGCCATCGTGGCCAATGCCGTTCGGTTAAGAGGATTTAAACCTCGTCGTTTTCGACAGAGCTGAGCATTCTTTTTTTGTACAGTGGCTCAAACGAAAACCCTGCGAGAGTACTCACAGGGTTCCTTTTTATTAGGAAGAGCCCAAGAATGTTTTGTTGAGTGAGTCTATTATTCAAGCCCGGCCTGGATGGCCGGGCTTTCTGGGGCTTGGGGATAGGTCCCCAATTGCAGGACGCAGATACTATCTTTTGTCGCAAACCCACCTCTTAACCGAACGGCATTGGCCATCGTGGCCCTGAGACCAAATAATGCCCGTATAAACGGCTCCCCGATTTTTTAAGAGTTCTGAGAGTACTCTCTCAGAACTGCCGTTTGAGCCACAAATTAAACGAATGGAGTGAGGGCAATAACGAAAATGGAATACACTAAGCTAAGCAGCAGCTCAGCCTTCCGTGTTGTTCCCCAATTGAGGAAGTGATTTCTCGGTTTTTGCGCCGAGCTTTTTTAGATCTTCAACTTGGTCGATCAAGTTGCCACGGCCTTCGCTGACTTTCTTAATCACATCCACATGGGCTTTTTGTGCGGCATCAAGTTTATCACCTAAATTTTCGAGGTCTTTTAGCAAACCTGCGAACTTGTCATACAGCAAGCCACCGCGTTTGGCGATCTCGAGGGCGTTCTTTTCTTGGCGATCTTGCTTCCAGAGCGCAGAAACAGTTCGTAGGGTCGCTAGCAAGGTCGTAGGGCTGACAATGGCTACGTGTCTGTCCCAAGCATATTGAAAAAGATCGGGCTTTAGGCGGAACGCCACGGCGAATGCAGGCTCTAAGGGCATAAATAGCATAACAAAGTCGGGTGAAACCAGTTTGTCCGCGGCGTGATATTTTTTGCTCGAAAGATCATCGATATGTTTTTTCAAAGAATCCACATGCATTTTGCCAAGGCGGTCTTGTTCTTCGGGGGTGGAAGCGTTCGAGTAAGCTTCGTAGGCAACAAGGGTCATTTTTGAATCGATAACCAGATGTTTGTCGTCAGGAAGGCGGATGACGATATCAGGGCGTAGCATTTGCCCTTCATCCCCGCGCAAGTCCATGTCGGTGCCTTGTACGATGTATTCTTCACCTTTGCGCAGGCCCGAACGATCCAGAATATTTTCTAGAATAAGCTCGCCCCAGTTGCCTTGAGTTTTGTTTTCGCCTTTGAGGGCGCGGGTTAAGTTATTGGCTTCTGATGACATCTTCACATTGAGTTCCATCATTTTGTTGAGCTCGCCACGCAGGACTCCACGCTCGGATCTTTCAGCCGAGTAGGTGTCTTCGACTTTCTTTTCAAAATCCTTGAGACGCTCTTTGAGGGGCTCAAGTACCTGAGAGATGTTTTTTTGATTTTGATCGGTGAACTTAGTGGATTTTTCGTCAAAAATTCTTTGTGCCATGACCTCGAACTGATGGCCCATGCGCTGCGAAAGGTCCTCTTGTTGTTTCAAGCTTTGAGTGAGTACGTCAAGTTTCATATCAGAGGTCTGGATCTGGGCTTTCATTTTTGTATAAACAACAAACCCAGCAACGGCTGCACCAAAGAGAAAAGCAAGAATTGGCATCCAAATCATAAGAACCCCCTTGGACTCCGCAAAAAAATTCTGATAGAAATAACAGGTGACAGAAAGTATAACCTTTGAACAAAAAATGCATCGCGAATGCATTGCGCTAGGGACCTATGAGTGAAGTTAAAAGTATAACCGCGAGCAAAATTAAAAGTATTCTTCTCGCATTTCGTCCTAAAACCCTCACCGCGGCGCTTGTCCCGTGTGTGGCGGCAACAGCATTGGCCTATCACGAGGGTTCGGCTCAGCTTTCGGTATTTGTATATGCACTGTTAGCTTCATTTTTTATTCAAATCGGAACGAACCTGGTGAACGACGCCGTTGATTTCAAAAAAGGGGCTGACACTGAAAAGCGTATTGGACCTACACGTATTACCCAGGCCGGAATTTTAAAACCAAAACAAGTCATGCTGATTGGCAGTTTGTTTTTTGCAGCAGCAGTGCTGTGTGGAATTCCGTTGGTCGCACAAGGGGGCTGGGCCATTGTGGTGATTGGTTTGCTATCTGTGCTGATGGGATATGCCTATACGGCGGGGCCATTTCCACTAGCCTACTTGGGACTGGGTGAAGTTTTTGTGATTCTATTTTTTGGCCTGGTGGC
>JANNCH010000380.1:0-9093 GCA_031386315.1 Pseudobdellovibrionaceae bacterium | reverse complement strand
GACTTTAATGGCGACGGTAAAGATGATATCGCAATTGGTGCACCAGAGGCTCCGTGGTCAGGTGTTCTTTCTTACAGTCTGCTAGCAGTCGAGGAAAGAAATCTTGTAACTGGTTTGGTTGGAGTGGTCCTGGGTTCTAGCTATGGTTTCGGAACTGACCATGTTTCTTCAACTGTTTCAAAAATCATTCCCATTTTGCCACCATGGCCACAGCGTAATCAGGCTTTCGGTGCTGCCGTTTCGGGTGGTGCTGATTATGACAATGATGGCAAGTCAGATTTGATTATTGGATCGCCCGGCTTTGGATATCCGCCCGTAGAAAGTACAATTAGCTCCTTGGTTTTGGGTGGAATCAATCCGGGTACTCCGGGTGGAACGGGAATTAATGATTTTACTACTGTGGCAGGTAGCACCCAGCTTTTGCCAGTTGCTGATATTGGCGTGGCCTATGTTTATAAAGGAACAAACAGCATCAGTTGTAATTCTAGAAACGGTGTTATAAACAATCAAATCACATCGAATGCCTCAACGACGAATTCGTCATGTTTGGGTACTAACTTTATTACTTTAAAACCAGCAAGCCAAACCACTGGACAGCGTTTTGGTTCTGCCGTTGCATTACTGGGCAGAAAAACAGGTCAAGGCATGATGACCTGTACGCTGGGTACAGAAAAAGATCCAACAAAAGATTGCTTTGCAGATGTGATTATTTCATCTCCAAATACAGCCAATGCTACACTGACTCAGTTCAGTGGTAAAAAATTAACTTGTGCGAATGGTGCTTGTCCTGCGCCTGCAGCAACTCGTGCTGATATCGAGCTGGCACGAAGTTTTTATATTAATACAACTTCATTGGGCAATAATCCACAACTGGGTGTTACTCAAAATGCATTTGCTGTGGCTGATGTTAATAATGACAATTTGATGGATTTGATTGTTGGTGCACCAAATGATTCTAGTAGCCACGGCTCTTCAGCAGGTTCTGCCCTAGTATACATTGGTGGTGGCGGAACAGATGCGTCAACAGTGATGAGCTCTGGATTTAGAAAATACTATTCAGCGATGACATCCATGCGCGATTATTTAGGAACTTCTGTTGTCGGTGGTCAATTTACGGACAGCAATTGTCAGTTAGATACAATGACTGGTAACACTGTTTGTTCGAATCGATTTGTGGGTATTTTTGCAGGTGCACCTAATGATACATCGCAGTTTAATACATCGACTGGGTTTTTACCAATCGGGACTGCCTTTGGGTTTTTGCCTAGCACAGCGGCCCTGGCACCTGCTCAGTTGAGTAATATATCATTGGTTGAGGCTGCTGGCACTAAAACATCGTTCTATAACTATGGTGCTGGGGATATTTCAATTGTTGGTGATCTGAATGATGATGGTTATGATGATGCCATTGCTAAATATACTTACTTTAACAATTTATCTGAAAAAACTGTCAATGCCGTCGTGTTTTATGGAAGTTCTTTGGGTTTGATCACGAAAGACTTTTGTATACTTCAAGCAGATAAAATTTTCTCGGGAAGTGCGCCATCGGGGTCTACTCTAACTGATCTTTGTAGTGCGAAAGCAAGCCCACCATTGGGCTTAACCAACGAAGGTATTTTATTGCCTCAATTGGTAGCACCGACTAATTTAGGTGCTTACTGGTTTGAACGTGCAATCAAAGCAGGCGATATCAATGGCGATGGCTACGGTGATGTCTTATTTGTAAAAAATAGACTAATGGTTGTTTATTTTGGTGCACGTAGTGGCCTAGTATCTTCGGGAAATCCAGATACGAGTGCAAGTGGCGGTAGTCCGCAGATTGCAAGTCCAAATTCTTTGGTCGAAAATACCCAAAACTTGAGTGAATCTGGTTTCGATGCAGGAGCAGGAACTGATCCTGCAGGCGAAAATGATATTGAACTTTTAGGTTATAGAAATGCAAATATGTTTGCTGTCGGAGATTATAACGGCGACGGATATTCTGACATCGCTATTGGGAATCCACAGAGTTATCGTCTGCCACCAGTGGGTGGTTGGTCTGGAGTCACCGGTAGCTATGCCCTCCAAGGAATACGTAACAGTGGTGAGGTCCGAATTTATTATGGCGGACGCGATGGATATCAAACCTCATTGGCGTCGGTGAATATTTTAGGGAGTGAGTCTACAATTAATTCATCCACATACAGAAGTTGTGAAAAACCAGGCAGTTTGGGCGAACCAGGGGTCTGTAAAATTGCAATTCTTAAAAACGTTGTTTATAAAAACAATGCATTTGTAATGGGTCACTTTAGTCACCGCTTTGGAGCAAGTGTTGGTGCTATGAAGATAGGGGATTTTCCACGTAATTCGGTAACAGGAAACATTGTATCTTCCGGCGCTGCGATAACGTATGCCAGCGCACCTTATAAGCCAACAAAAGATATTTACGATGATTTATTAGTGGCAGCACCAAATTATTCAAAAGTACCTTGTGCAACGGCTTCTCAGAATTTCACTACGGCCTCTGGTGAAGGGCGTACATATATATTTTATGGTTCTGAATATGGTATTCTTGCCCTTGGAGACCAGTCATCGCCAGCCAATGAAGTTTTGGATAATCCATACTATTCGTGCCGTGATGATGCTACTATTCCAAAGGATGCATTAGAAAACTTACCACTAGGCTTTGGTGGTCTTGTTTCTGGCAACCCAGCACCTGCGGGAGCGAACATCATGCTTCGCGCAATTGCTGGTGGCGGACAGCAAATGTCAGTTGTTGGAGATGTCAACGGTGATGGGTATGAAGACTATGTAGAAGCGTATCCTTTCCCAGTGAGTGGCGCTACTGGCTTGGGACTGAATCAGTTTAAGGTTTTTTATGGCCCACTAAGATCCGCAAGCAATTATTACAAAGTTTTCGGTTCGTATCCGACTGCAATGACGGGAGCTTTTGCTGTGGTCTTTACAAAAGAGACAGAAACTACCAATTTAGGTGCTATCAATTTTACGACAGACCTAATCAATATGGCTGGTATTGGTGATAAAAATATTGAGCGTTATGGACTTGGCATGTCTAGCGCGCGCAAGGGCAAAGGCGATTTTAATAACGACGGGTTTGATGACTTCTTGATTGGTTCGCCATATTCGACCGAAGTCACAACTGGTAAAGAATTTGTTGGACAGGGTGTGATTCTTTTTGGACATGAAGAAAAAGGTTTTGGAGGACTCACGAAAAATTCCAACGGGAATTTTACGACACTTGCACCGTCTCCGACGCTCTTGCCAGAAGATATAGCTCAGTGCAATACTGCGAATAATTCAGTGGCAGGGCCAGGTGCAACAAAAACATATTGTAAGTACAAACCAATGTTTGTAACACCTAAGATTTTTGATAAACGCTCGCGTTACTTCCGTGGCAATATCACAGTCGGTGATATCAATCGCACTGGTGGAGCAGATTATATGATTCCGTCTAAGAATTTCCGAGGAGCCGGTGAATATCTAGGTGTCGATATCGGAACATTCTTTTTGTTCTACTAGTATAAGTAGAATTCATTTACAGAATCTAAAAAACCGATCTCTTGCGAGGTCGGTTTTTATTTTTCAAGTACAATATGAAAATTGTATTATAATGATATTCAATGTTTTGAATTTCTTTTTTTTGACAATATTTTCATCTAAATAAGATTTAAAAACTCTAAATTTGTGAGAAATGTACCGATAACTTAACAAGTTATTGAAGTAGAAGCATTTTGGAGTAAAAACTTATGAAGTTTCTTATGCTGTACGTAATTGGATTAAGTTTGTTGCTGTCGTCTTGTAATAAAAACGGCGCCATTGTCATTCCGCCTGGAATGCTAATCACCTATTCGAATTCTGAATTTATTCCATACGCAGGCTCGTATTACAAGGTAGGACTTGAGAAATTAGATCCGACAGTTTCAACACCAGCCACTGCGATCGAGGATTTAACACCTTCAGAGGACATCGAAAAAATTCAGACCTATCGTTATATTTTGCCAAAAGATAAAAATGAAGTTGGCTACTATATGCTAAGTATCCCCTTGGTCAAGCAAGGTGTTACTTTCAAAAGTATCGTAACTTCAGATCGTATATTGACACCAAATCTAGTGAGTACGATGGTTGCTGATTTAGTTATTAATTACAAAGGCTATGATCTTTCAAATTTAAATGAAGCTATGCTTTTGGATCTTGAGTCAAAGTTCAAAGAAAGTATTGAGCGCGCTAAAGATCAATTCGGAGTCAGTGAATCAAAATTTTCTCTTTATAGCTGGATACGTTTCTTAAAAAACTACGCATCAAGTGATCCGCAATTTATGGATGCAGCCTATGCCTATGGGTTTCGTTATACAAATTATACACCGTCCACGATGTCTGTTTCTAGTATTCTTCACAGAGTTTCCAGTCTGTTATTTACAAATGATTTAGTGCCTTTTGGACAAAAAAATTCACCGCCGCAATTGGATTTAGATAATTCAACAAATAATGCGGCCGAGCTGCGAATCACAGAAAGCTTATCTGGAAAAATTCAAGCACGGGCCTATGATTCAGATAAAGATCAAATTTTTTATTTTTGGAATGTGCAAAATTTAGATAAACGCACAGACAAAGTAGGGCCTGTCGGTGTTGTTTCGACCTTGAACGGAGAGTGGAGCTGGGCGCCTGGATGGACAGACTCACTGGGCGGTCCTGATGGTGATGGGGTTTACAAAATACAATTGACCGCCACAGATGGAAGTAAGACCGAGCCAATTGAATGGCGTGTTTTAGTTTTGGATATGAATCGCATGCCAAAAATGACTTTTGATAATTGTGCAGTGGATACGGTTGCCGAGTACAACGAATGGAATTGCACGATAGAAATAACGGATGATGATATCGATCGTCCAGGTAACATGATTTTTAAACTTGATATGGGTGTTCCATTCGCTGATCCAGATGGAACTACTGCTCCGACCCAAGGCTCTCAAAATCCGGCAGCTATGTTTTACGCAAAAATTGATGGTGAAGACAATACGGCATACCGCCCAGCTGTGATTGTAGATGGTAAGCGCGTTATCAAGATCAATATGGATATTCAGAGTTCGATTTTAGATGGAGTATTTAAAAAGAAAATCAATTTGAAATGGACGCCTAATAATCGTGATGCTTTTGAGTCTATGGGTACAAGTCGTGTCCGAATCAAAGTAGCTGCCGAAGATCAGTTTGCAGCTTTGGATGCTCGTGATTATGCAATCAAGGTTACAGAAACCAATACTGAGTTAGTTATGACGACTCCGTTGGCTGCCAAAGATTCTTTGGGCCGATACATAGCCTATGAGTACGATCGTTGTGAGAACGGTATGCCGAGTGTCACTTCTGCAGAGGGATTTGAACTAAATTTAGATATTTACGATACCGACAAGCCCTATCGTGATGAATTCAAAATGATAGGTACTGGTGCCGATGCTGTTAAAGAGTGGGACATCGCGGACTTTCTAGTCACCGAGCCTAGAGTTAGTGGTGTAGCAGATAGCCCTTTGAACCCTAGTTTTTTTAATTGTACACCTACTAATAATTTAACTGACTATCTTTTAAGTGGAGTCATTTCAGGTCAGAAAAGATCCTATTGCTATCGTTGGTTTCCCAAGTCCACAGATATCGGTGCCGGCAAAAAAATTAATATTTCTGGTTCAGATGCTCATGGTGCGCAATTAAATACTGAATTAGGCCCCATCATTGTTAAAGATCGTAATCTGAAGCCTTGTATTACAAAAGAAACTGATCTGAAAGTTATTTCAAAAAATAGCTACGCCAGTCTTGAGCCCACAGCCTTAGATTTAGATGGTGATTTTCCGACTATGGAAATTTACGGACTTGGCGTTAACACGGACGTCATGGCTTTACTCAGTCCTCTGCCGAGTTCGCTATCTTCAACTAGTACGAATCCAAATGACTATTTTGTTTTTACTCGCCTTGCTTATTCTAGCGAATGGACAGCTCGTTATTCATTAACCCCTCCAGCTGTCGGCTATATTGTTAATAGCGCACGTCCAATAGCTGGCTATGTAAAAATTAAACACAGTGCTGTGACCTATGGGTATAGCTCGGTATCTGATGTTTTAGTTCCTGCAAACACAAATTTTAGTTTCGTTGTGGATGGCAATGGTCACAGTATTACTCTCAAAACTCTCTTTGCGGTCACTTTACACAAAGACGAAGAAGAAATTGCAGTCCCAGTAATTGTTTTGAATCGTATGAATCAAAGTGCTTTTGCTTTTGAAAATCCTGCCTATTCCGCACTGACAGTGACTGCGTTTGGTCCATTAAGAGATGGCGGTGAAAAAGTTAAAATCAATGGTACAGGTACGCTGACTATTCCTGCCGGCGCGATTATTCGTGGGACGTCAGAAAATGCAATGGTTTACGAGTTGGCTGATGCGGCTGCTTTTTCTGGCAGCGAGATCACTGTGAATGTGCGTCGTAAAGTCACCGAGGTTGCGGAAGATACAATTTTAACTCAAACAAACCCCAATATTATTGTAAAAAGTTTAACGCGATTATTTGACAATAACCTGTATACTTTAGTCGAAGAAAATGTGCTGTATAAAAAAAGAGAGTGGAGTATTCGTGCACTCGATGCTCAAGGTTTCTCAGCAGGTGAAAAAATGTATAGTTTAGCGGCAGTTGAGCTTGGTTCGCTGGACTCTACGACAGACCTACAGGGGGTTGTGACAAAGTTACCGACTGCTTCCATAGCAGTGGGCGATGCAATCTATACTGAGAACAAAACAATTTATAAAGTTTTTGCAGATATGGGCGGTGGAAAATTCTTTATTCGTAAAGTGCACTACCATCCAACATCTACACCTGTTGGCTATGCTGCAGTTTCGGGTTTTAATTTTAATAAAGTGATAAAACAGGAAAGCTCGTGGAATGACAAAGACTACAATTTTAGTATGGGTAATAAGTCTATTAATGTTTTAGGAAGTCAGACCGGAAGCATTTTGGATTACTTGGAAGCAACAGACAACTCTGCAAAACCAGAAAATCCACAGGATTGGCTAGATCGTTATTCTTACAAACTGACCCCGACATCGGGATCAGCTGTAATGACAGGGGCGTTGCAATTTTGTCGTGAAAGTACGGGCGGCACATGTACATCTTGTGAAACGACCGCTTCATTGAGTTTCTTTACAGCAGCTCGTTGTTATATCCGTTACGCAATAGATGAAAATGACCGATCAAAAAGTTTTACATTCGATGTTCAAACAAAAGATAACTCGTTACTTTCTGGTGTGTCTTCGTCAGCAGTGACCACGCAATTTACCCTCAGTGTGAATGAAACGAACTTGCTTCCTAAATTTATGAGTGCTGATTCAACAGCAAGTCCCACAGACATCTCAGGTGGATATTTTAGTACTGCCGGTGCGGCCACCTTAGCAAATAACGATACTCGAGTCACAGATGCAACAAATTTTGTAGGTGGATCACAGACAGAATTGTTCAAAGAAAATACACAAGGCACTGCCTATTTTTACGTTAAAGATGAAAATCGTGGAATTAGTTTGAAACGAATAGCTCAGCCTCAAATCACGGCTGTTTATGTGCAGACTTTTGGTGGTTCGCCAAGTTGGACTAAGACCAATATGCAAAAAGCGCCCGTGATGAATATTCTATCGCAGACAAATGTCGCAACTATTTCAAAAGACAATAGTGCAAAAATTGAGTTTGTATGGACGCCGAGTGATTCGGATGCCAAAAAATTTGCATCGGCTACGACAGCAAACCGTGCCTTGCTCGAGCTGCGAGTTTGTGACGACAACAGTGGATGTGTTTATCGATACATCAAATTCAGAACACAAATCGTAAATAATAATTTGGATATTGTTAGTGGTCTTGTCGCAGATATGAATTTTGAAGCTGGCTTAGTCAATCAAAAGACATTCAGTTTGAATGATTTGGACACTATTAGTACGAATACATTTGGTGCAAACTTGTATCAAGGTGCGGGCTTTGCAAACATACTAAAAATAAAAAGTGCAAAAATTAATGGAAACGTAATATTTTCGAACTCTGATACTCAGTATTACGTTTCGACTGGTTCGGCGCCTTCAACATCAGTTTGTTCTAATTATTCTATGCCAACAATTGTTTATGATTCAGCTTGTCCAACCTATATAGAAAGCAGCATTGTAAAAACAAAATGCGATTTCGCTTTAAGATGGTGTCCGTCTGTGAGTGCTGTGGGCAAACATCTTATTTCTTTGCAAGGCGTTGATTTGGGTGATCAAAGTGCGGCTGATGCTGTACCAAGCCTTGCTGCCACTGCAAGGGGTTTGGATTTCAATGTCGAGGTTGTGACTTCTGCGACCTTGAAAAGGCCGTTGATAGTCGCAAATGCCTATTTAAAGCAAGCATATTCACAACAGCCATATCGCTATGAAATCTTAGTGAATAACTCTAGAAAGTCGACAAACTTGAAAGCCGAGTTTGTGACCAACGCCTACGTTGGATTTTTAAATCGATCTATTGTTAAAGCAAAATTTGAAATCAGAAGAATTTCTGATGGTGGCCTGGTATCTTCAAGTAATACTGTTGTCAGTGGGTTTAATCCATTGACACAAAGATTGTATATTTCGTGGCTACCGTCCGACACGACCACCTCATGTACGACACCGACGCCACCCGCTGTACCTGTCTGCACGACTACTACAATTGGTTGGAGTTCGCCAACAGTGGCCAATAGTCCTATCTTCAATATGAAGTTGTATGATGGCACAACTCTTGTGGACAGTACGGGTAATTTTGCAATTATTGTAAAGCCGGTTTCTAGTGGGGCAGATTTAACAAGTCCTGTGTTCGAATTGGGTTCTACATCACCAGCAAAGAATTTGTTATCGAATCCTTACAATGTGAAAGAGCTGAGTTCTAACATATTTAAGGTTGAAGTCGATGATTCTAATTCATCTGTAGCTGGTGGCGATGCAAATTCAGATGCTGTTCTTTACAAATGGTATGTGGATGGATTACCGCAAATCGATTCTGAGGGTATCACTTCGCAATTCACCTATAAGCCTACTATACAGGATTCATTTACAAGTGCGCCAGGCT
>JANNCH010000356.1:0-1935 GCA_031386315.1 Pseudobdellovibrionaceae bacterium | reverse complement strand
ATGCCTTCGAATTGCCTCTAATTAAATGCCACCGAAAGGAGTACGTACTTGGGTAAGTGTCTTTGATGTATTGGATTTGAGAGTTTTTCGGTTAAAACCTAGATTTTTGAAACGGCTATTGCTTCACAGTTCTCCATTGTGCTGCATATCTTGCCGCGACGGGTGAGGGAAAAGGAAGCAGGTACCCTAAAGAATCAGCTTTCTTAGTTCTTGCTGCGAATAAACATAATCGGCGTAGATCATCGTATTAGTTATATTCCGGTGCCCGAGGGCCACCTGAACCAATCTTAAATCCTTAGTTTTTTGATAAAGCTCGATGGCAAAAGTGTGCCTGAGGGCATGGAACTTCTTCGGAATCGGTCTATAAAGAGCCCAAATTTGATAGAGCCGATCGTATGTAATCGGAAAAAGCTTCGTTCCTGGCTGGCTTTCTGCGTAAATCTGCAGTTTTTTAAATAGCTCGGCGGGGAGTGGGATTTCACGGTCATTACTGCCCTTAATTCCTCTTATATAGACGGTTTCGTCGTAAGCATTCAAATCCATTTTTTGTAGATTCAAAATCTCTTGGGCACGTCCACCTGTGCGTAAGGCCAGCCAAATTATCAAACAGTTACGAAGGTCGTGGTCGATGTAATCGCCAACGATTTTCATCAATCGCTCTTTTTCAGGGGGTAAAAGATATTTGTTTTTATTAAGCGCATACCGAGGTGCCGTAGACATAGAGCTAGGCTAAAGGTACCTGCTACCTTTTGGTAGCAGCAACGCGTTAATCAAACGAGAGCTAAAAATATTTTGTTTATATGCAAAGCGTTAAGACCTGGACCTTTTGAGTTTATAGATTTTCAAAATATATTGAACTAAATTAAATCAACGATTTCAGATACTTAACACTAAAGAATATAACTAAAAGCTTTAGTCTAAATTAAAAAGAGGGGTGTCGGGCTACCATGCAGACTTTTATTTAGTGATTCCAAATGCTTAGCTTGACTCACTCGAATAGGCTATCGCATGCTTGTTGTAGTTTGCAACTAATAATATTGCAAAATACAACACAGGAATTGTAAAATGCAACACTCTGAAGCCGTGCCACCAGGTCTAGGCCATGGTACTGATTTTTTAGATGATTCAGTATTCGCGAGATCAAAGACATCTTTGCGAATGCATTACGAGGCCCAGGTAGTTGTCATTCAAAGGCAGTCGGGTGACCTTGAAAAAATCCGCACGGATTTAGGCCTTTCAAACCGTAAAATTTGTCAGTTATTAATGGTCGATCCATCTAGTTGGACGCGCTGGACTCGACAAGGAGATCAAGCTCCGCCGCATATTTGGCGCGCATTGCAGTGGTATCTGATTTTACGTGAAAAAATCCCCGGTTTAACGCCTCAATATTTTGTCGGCCAGGATCCAAAAACTCTTCACCAAAAAGCTCTGCAAAAAATCGATGAAGAAAAATTGGCGCGGTTGAAATCGGATTCAGATCTGTCAGACCAACTTATAAATCTCGAAAAAAAAATGCAATTTTATCGCATTTTTCTAGGCATCTTTATCGCTACCTCTTTGTTGTTATCAGTCATTTTTGTAATGAAGAGTTTTTAGTAACATTTGAAATTTCTCACAAAAAATCCGCAGCGCATAAGATCTAGCATTATTACTCGACTAATTGAAGAGGGTGCGAAAGTTACAGTGGCAGATATAATGCCGGCGGTTTGATTAAAGTCTTTGTTGAACTTGAAGGATATTCTCGGCACCGAGAATATGATAAGACTCGTAAGGTTTATGACAATATGTTGAAGGCTTTGGAAGTTGCCAAACGTGACAACATTGACACACACCGCAGCCGATCGCATGGCTGAAGAGCGTATCAAATCCATTGGCGGCTTAAAGCAACGTCATACAGAGATGTCGAATCGTATATTCACAACTTTAAAAGAAGTG
>JANNCH010000320.1:0-2098 GCA_031386315.1 Pseudobdellovibrionaceae bacterium | reverse complement strand
TAAACTCCACCTTCGTATTAAACTCACGAGTCAACTCTTGCACCTCAGTCTCAGTCGTTGGCATACGTGCGCCTAGCGACTTAAAAGCAGAGTCAGTGTCTTCTGGTAATTCGTCCTGGCCTGTCGTCTTTGTCTCAAGCTGATACTATGTAATTCATTGCATTTTCGAGCCCCGTATTACACAATTAATGTAATACGAGGCTCGAAAATACAAAAAAAAGTCAATAAAAAGAAAGAAAACGGGACTCACCCAAGCTCTCGTTCAGTTTTGGAGTTTATTAAAAATCACCCCTACAATGAAATAGATTACCGGACTTTAAAGTCTTACTTTTCAAGTTATGCTTATCCCAGTCGTAAAATTCAGGATCTGGAAGCTCAAAAAGTGATCGCACGTTTGCGTAAAGGTTTTTACGCTATTTCACCTCGACTGAGCGGACGGGATTTGCAAAAGGGGATTATTGCGAATCTTCTTTATGGGCCCTCGTATATTTCTTTGGAATATGCTTTAGCAGAGTATGGTTTGATCCCTGAACGCGTTTATAAATGCACGAGTGTGACATCACAGAAAAATAAAAATTTTAAAACTGCTTTTGGTGACTTCAATTATAAGCATTTAGCAAAAGAGCTATTCTCGTTAGCTACACAGATTAAAAAAAACTTCAGATGGTAGAAGATACCTTATTGCAACACCTGAAAAAGCTTTGTTGGATCATGTCATTCTGTATCGGTCTGAAAAAGATATAGCAAGTCTTCAGGATATTAACGATTATCTGCTTGAAGACTTACGCATTGATTGGAAGGACTTGCAAAAAGCAATATCGCATGAAGTTTTAGAGCAGCTTCGTCCGTTTTATTATCGCCGTCGAAGTGCGAGATTGCTGATTGACTGTCTAATGCAAAAGAAACAGGGGAAATCATGATTCATCCTGCAGTTGAAAGCATGCTCAAAGCATATTCTTTTGAAACCATCGAAGACCGTGAAAATGCGCTCAAAGAAATAATTCAACAGATTGCATTGTTAGGACTTTATCGAGGGGGCTTTTTTGACAAAGCTGCTTTTTATGGTGGCACAGCCTTAAGAATTTTATATGGTGTGCAGCGCTTTTCAGAAGATCTTGATTTTACGCTCTATCAAAAGAATAAAAATTTTGAAGTGGCACCTTATTTTGAATTTATTAGTCGAGAACTCAACGCATTTGGCTTTGAGGCTACGCTTGAGAGTGTTGATAAATCTCATAAAAGCGGTATTGAATCGGCTTTTATAAAAGCGAATACAAAACTTCATTTGTTAAAAGTAGAGTCGATGAAAGCCTTTGCAGGGCAAGTTCAAGACAATAAAAAACTGCAGATCAAATTTGAAATTGACGTTGATCCAGTAACCTCATTTGATAATGAGTCTAAAGTCATTCTTCAGCCAGTCAGTTTCCAAGTGCAATCCTTGAAGCTTCCAGATCTCTTTGCTGGAAAAATGCATGCACTACTTTATCGCAAGTGGAAAAAACGTATTAAGGGTGACCGATTTCATGGAACGGAGCCGGGTGATTTCTATGACTTCGTTTGGTATTTATCTTGTAATACACCGGTGAGGCTTCAATATTTGCATGATAAGGCTATTCAAAGTCAGCATATTTCAGCGAACGAATTGAAAAGCCTGGATGATTTAAAAGAAAAACTTTATGCGAAAATAAAATCTATTGATTTTGAAGAGGCGAAAATGGATGTGCAACCATTTATTAAAAACCAAGAGGAGCTGGATATTTGGAGCCGCTCTTTTTTTGAAAGTCTTGTGGATAGAGTAAAAATATCCTGAAATTTTCCGCGATCGAATTTATAGAGCCCACGGCGAAAGCAGTGCAAAGTGCCATCAAACCTCACAAAAAAGAGTCAGACGGCGTTTTGCTAAACCAGTGTGGTCGCTACTTCCCCAGCCCCGCCAACAACCGCCGACTTTGAGAAACTATAACACTACGAATATCTGCTGTGATGGCGGAGGCCCCATAAAGCACTTCAAAATCTTTACAAGTATCATCAAAAATATCTAACGAGGTCTCTGCCATTTCGCGCACAGTTTCTAAAATAAAACTTGTGCCCATTTGGA
>JANNCH010000236.1:0-6809 GCA_031386315.1 Pseudobdellovibrionaceae bacterium | reverse complement strand
CGCATGGTTTTACCAAACATATCCTTCGGAGTATCAACAACAGAAATATAATTATCTAACGACTTAGACATTTTATTAACACCGTCTAAGCCCTCAAGAATTGGCATGGTCAAAACACACTGAGGTTCTTGACCGTAAGCGCCCTGCAGATCACGACCGACCAACAAGTTGAATTTTTGATCTGTTCCACCCAATTCAACATCTGTTTTTAAAGCCACAGAGTCATAGCCTTGAGTCAATGGATACAGAAATTCATGAATAGAAATGGGCGTGCCTGATTTATAGCGTTTTGTAAAATCATCGCGTTCGAGCATGCGTGCCACCGTGTACTGCGCAGTTAACTTAATAAATTCAGCCGGTGTTAATTTATCAATCCATGACGAGTTATAAACAATTTCAGTCTTATCAGGATCTAGGATTTTAAAGATTTGCTTAGAATACGTTTTAGCATTTTCATTGATTTCTTCACGAGTCAGAATGGGCCGAGTGGTGTTTTTACCTGTCGGATCACCAATCATGGCCGTAAAATCACCAATCAAAAAGTGAATATGATGACCTAGATCTTGAAAAGTTTTGAGTTTGTTGATCACCACAGAGTGACCGATATGAATATCCGGGCGATTGGGATCAGCCCCCAGCTTAATGCGCAAAGGCTTTTTAGTTTCGATGCTGCGTTTTAGTTTTTTCAACATATCCGCATCGCTGATGAACTCAGCGACACCAAACTTAATTCTTTCAAGCTGCTCTTGAGCATCCATCATTCTAGAACCTACCTAGCGTGTTCTACGCTGCGAGTTTCACGAACCACGGTGACTTTCACTTGCCCTGCATTTGGAATCTCGCGCTCGATCTTACGAGCCACATCACGAGATAACATCGCAGCCTGATCATCCGTTACTTTTGAACTTTCAACCAACACACGGATGTCTTTACCCGCCTGCAATGCAAAAGTTTTCAAAACGCCATCAAAGCTATTGCCGATGCTTTCAAGATCTTCCAAACGATGGATGTAGTTATCCATTTGGTTACGACGGGCACCCGGTCTTGAAACTGACAGAATATTTGCCGCGTGGATAATCCAAGCCAAAATACTGTGTGGTTTTTCTTCGTCGTTGTGTGCACGGATTGCATGGCAAACGTCTTCAGATTCACCGTATTTTTTAGCCCACTCAGAACCCACAAAAGCATAGCTGCCTTCAGCCGTGTGCTCAATCGCGCGTCCTATGCTGTGTAAGATACCTGCACGACGGGCGGTTTTTACATTCACACCCAGTTCGCCAGCCATCAAGCCCGCAAGGTAGGCCACTTCCAAAGAATGATTCAAAATATTTTGTGCATGTGTCGAACGAAATTTTAAGCTACCGATCAACTTCACAAGCTCTAGATGAATATTAGGAACGCCTAATTCAACAACGACACGCTCGCCCTCTTCTTTGATCGACTTCATCATTTCGCTTCTTTGTTTTTCAACAACTTCTTCGATGCGTGCAGGATGCACACGGCCGTCTTCCATCAATTTCTCGATGGTGCGTTTCGCAAGTTCACGACGAACGGGATCGAAGCCCGAAATAACAACGGCCTCAGGAGTATCATCTACAATCAGATCCACGCCACAAAGGGCTTCAAGGGTGCGGATGTTGCGACCTTCACGACCAATAATTTTACCCTTCATCTCGTCACTTGGCAAAGCGAGCACGCTCACCGTGCGCTCCGAAGTGTACTCAGAAGCAAATCTTGAAAGAGCCACGCTCAAAATACGTTTGGCTTTTACGTCTGCTTCTTTTTGCGCTTGCTCCTCGATCAACGAGATTTTTTTAGCAGCTTCGGCCTTAGCTTCTTCTTCCAAAGCCGAAAGAAGTTGGCGTTTGGCTTCCTCAGTTGTCATAGAGGCCACTGTTTCAAGTTTTTGTTTGAGTTCTTGAATCTGCGTTTCGCCTTTTTTCTCGATATCTTTGATACGATTTTCAGAGATCGCTATTTTTTCTTCACGGTCTTTCAAAGTATTTAAATAGCGTTCGTTTTCATCCATTTTGCCCTTGAATTGATCGTCGATTTCTTTCAAACGTCGTTCAAGCTGGGATTCTTTGTTTTTAACTTGGTTTTTTTGTTTGTGAATGTCGGTTTCGACATTTTTGCGCGCACGTGATTCAAAATCTTTGGCACGGGTCTCAGAATCTTTTTTGATTTTGATGGCCTCTGATTTTGCCTTATTCACGATTTTATCGGCTTCAACACGAGCTGATTTTTTTTGATTTTCGTCCTGAACTTTTTTAATCATGTACATGATGCCGGCGCCCAAAACTAGACACACGATCGCTGCTATAACAATTTCCATTAAACAAGCCTTCCTATACTTTTGCTCAAATTTTCAATACTGAGTCGTCCGTGATGATCCAATTCATTTTCACATCATGGGACTCGGTGGGAATTTCGGATTCGCACATTTGCCACGAATACCCCACGCCCACTTTCATTCCGCTGAAAGATTCAAGGGCTTGATCGTAAAATCCCCGTCCTCTTCCCAATCTGTTCCCGTAACGATCAAAAACCAATCCCGGTACGAGCAGTCCCTGGATTTGATCCAGCTCAATCTTCTCGCAGCCCAGGGCTGGCTGAAGGACTCCGAAGTTTGCTTTCTCCCACAACTCTGGAAGGCAAAATTCAAGGGTCGTCCCCTGCATCCGTGGATAAACCCACCGAATGTCTTTCCTCGCCGCTGCAATACCTTTGAGAGACACCTCTAAGGGCAATGGCTGAAACGTTCCCCAAGTTCCTGAATGCGACTTCAAGAATTCGAAAACGTTTTGAACTAATTTTGACTGAGATAAGGACAAAGAAACTAGATCAGCGGAATGCTGATGAATAACTTCCTTGAAGTGAGTTCGCAACTCACCTTTTGTCACATAAACTCCAAGCCATCTTTGAATTGTTCTTAAACTCGCCTGAATCGAGGCGCACAAGCGACCCGACCAAGCAACGAAGAGTCAGGTATGTTTAAGAACAATTTAGTTGTTCAGACTGCGATGCCCCTTAGAGTTTTCTAGATCCACAGAAAGTTTGAGAGCTTTTTCTTCAAGTCTCTCAAGTTCACGATGTGCTTTTCTTTTCAAAAGAATAAGTTCTTCCGCAACATTCATTGCGGTGAGGACAGCTGCATTTTGAAAAGAATTGTTTTTAGTCAGCGCGAGGGCTTGGGTCATTTTATTGTTCACAAAATCGACAAGCTCTTGAACGGTGGCATCATCATGTGAGGTTTTAAGCTTATAAGGAACCCCTGCAATCAAGAAATTGAAGGTTTTATTTTCTGCTGCCACCTGGACCTCGTTCAATGGATGAAAAATCTAAGAGATATCTAGAACCCAACTCACAAGCGCCTGATCCTTCGTTGCTCAATTGATTCAGACACTTCTGAGTTGGGTTCTAACAAAAGTATATCTCGTAAGTCTTATGTTTCAACCCTTTTTTACTTGATCTCACAGCTACAGATAATTCCCAAATCCTTTTGATTCTCGCAAGATAGAGACTTTTTCAAAGCCTTATTTGTTAGCTGCAGCTCTTGGACGTTCTTAAAGCTGCTTCTATAGCTCAATTGCAGGCCATTCACCTTTGTGTCGTCATAAACGGACTCATCCGAGTTCAATGTCGCACCAAGCAAAAAACTGTTAACAACCACCGGCTTCGGATTGATGCGCTGAGCCTCGGAAATCCTTAAGGGCTGACTATTGCCCTTTAAATCTATCACTTCGACACTCAAATCGTAACCTGTCCCTTGCCCCTGACGTGTGTGCTTCAAGCGTTTGCTCTTGCCATCATAATCTCTAAATAAAATCACACGGTGATGGAGGGCCGACCGTACTGTTGTGTACTTCTGATCAATGAGCTCTTTGAGCTTATTCAAATCCACTTTCAGCGAGTTTGAACCGACCAACTCTGGATAGCAACGAACTATATTGCCATAGGAAAGCGACACCAGCTTATCGGTGTCACTAGCATAACATAAATTAAAAAATAAGAGGGCCGCAATGATGATCACAGCCCTGAGGTTAGTGGGAAGCGCGCAAAGCTTCAATGATTTTCGCGTCTAGTCCGTAGAAGTCTTCAAACAGTCTCACACTACCATCATCATTTTGATCCGAGGTCAAATACACGATGTACACCAGCAGTGGTTTATCAAGCGATACCGATTGTTGAGTATCGGCCTCTGCAACGATCGCTGTCGGATCATTCCATGGAACACGAGCCTTGATATCATCCACTGTCCACCCCTTGCCCTTGAGCAACTCGGCTGCAAAATCAAGTGGGTATTGCAGCCGAATACAACCTGACGAGTTGTAACGAACAGCATTGTCAAAAAGTTCACGCTCGTTCGTATCATGCAAATAAATATCTGCCGAATTCGGATTGCCATTCATATCTTGCAACGGAAACTTTAATACACCCAGAGCATTCAAATTACCGGGGCCCTGAACAATATAGTATTTATTCGTTGATGTATCTTGCGTGAATCCACTCAAGAATTTTTCAAGCTTTTGGTTATAGACTGCCAATCTTGCTTGATATTCAAATTCACCAGGCAAAGGTTTTTCGGGAACCAAAGTGCGCACATCAAGATACTCACGACTACCAGCGCTCAAGATAAACATATTTTTTGTTTTCAAATAATTATGTAAATCTTCACGGAAAAGCGGAACCTTGTCTTCAGCAGCTATACGCAAAGGCACCGTCCACGTAGGGTTCAGAATCACACGCTTAGATTGCTGCAACATTGACGGAGTCGGCTTTTCTGCTTTACCGTTCACGGTGCGAAACTTCATGATACTAAGTCCATTGTCTATCAAGTTAATTTCTTGAGCCGCTGTATTGATAAATACAAAACGATCACGATAGACACGCGGAATCCAACGAAGCTTTTCAAGATTGACTTGAACCTGTAGAATACGCTCGTCCACAGACTTACCCATTGAAGCGTAGAATCTATAATCAAGCTTTGAGGGAATCCCGTTGGATTTTAAATAGTCTTTCGTCAAGGCATCGAAACTTTCATCAAAAATTTCGCTAGCACCTGTATTTTGATATCCCAAGTAAGCCAGCTGCAAACGTATTTCAGCAACCAATAGACTTGATTGTCCCATTTTCAGTTCATGCTTAGGCTGTAGGATTTTTCTCCAGACACCATCGCTTTTCAAGGTCTGCAACATTGCTAGATTTCTCATAAGTTGCTTGTATTGCGGCATCGTCGGAGCCAATGAATCCAATGCAGATTTTAAATTAACATCTGATGCCGACAACATCGCTGCAAGCGTCTTGTAATCAGCGAAGTTACGCCTTTCAAAGCGCAGTAAATTTTCGTCAATCTTAGTGGCATCAATACGGCCACCATATAAGTGATTTACATAGCGTAACATAGCATAGCGAGCGTACTGCTCAAAGCCTTGAGTTTGACTGATATAAACTTTTTCCATCCCTGCGCCCCAATAATCATCGGGATTGAGTCCATGGCGATTCGAGCTACGTAATGTATCGCGCAGCACAGCTGCCAACGTGTTAGGACGACCACTCGAGTTTGAAAAAATAAGTTGCGGCATGACTTCATTGAATTTTGCAACATCGGCTGTCACAGGATCGTTCGCAAAACGAGAGTTTGAAACTCCGATAGGCGCTGCAGGCATTGCGATATCTGTTAGTGACCCGTTCACGGGGCGCGCACGCAAAATCGGACCATCCTGTGGATCTTCAACAGGTATAGCTTTTGGAATCACGCCGTCTTTATTGCGTAAATTACGCACGTAAAACATAAATTCGGAAGTACCCAGATTAATGGCTTTATTCAGCTCGCTGTATTCACTTACACCGCGTGCATTCAAATAAGTAACTAGTACATGTGAAGCTAACATTTCGAGTGTGATCCACTTGCTAGGCTCGTAATTCATCGATGCATTCGAAGTCATCGGTAACCAGAACTCTTTAACATCGGTTCCGTTGTTTTCTTGATACTTAACAAAGCTCAATAGACTTGAAATTCTGTCTGATTTCTGACCATTTTCAAACCATAATGAACGATAATCACGCAAACCATAGAGCTTGCGCAATTGGTCTGTATAAATAATGCTGCCAGAAATTTTTAAACTGTCATAGCTAGTTGTGAATTTTTGAATATCCATGCGACCACCCACACCACTTGAGGGCGCTGGTCTTTGTACAAACTCATTGTCTGCATGTACCGGACGAACTTTCAGCGGCGCGGTTTCAACAGGGCGTGCCATCGGCACAACTTCGGTGCGAACTTTTGGGTTTTTCAAATAGTTCAGAAAGTCTTCAGGGGCTCTATAAAGAACTTTTAATAAATTAGTATCTTGAGTAACACCTTGAGAATTCAAGTAACTTAATAGCGACTGCGTAGTCACAAGCTCTAAAGACACCCAGATTTTATTGTCTAATCTTGAATTCAGATCATTTACTACATTGAGCAAACTACGAGTGTTGCTATCGACGCGAGTCCCACGGATGAATTTAAGGTAAGTTTGCAATCGACGATTAGCCCCTGCACTTGTGAACCAAATCGAACTGTAGCCGCGACCTGAATAAAGAGTTCGCATGCGGTGAGTACTGAACTTTTGCCCCAAGATGGTCAGCTCGTTGTACTTATTCGTGTATGTTTGAATTTGGCTGGATTCAGCAAAAGCAAATGCCGGTGTGCTTTGCATAATGTGCGCAACAATGACTGGTAATAATAATGCGTACTTCATCCATAACCTCGGAAATTGGGGGATACCACATCTATATGCAATACAATTCAAAGACCACTTTTG
>JANNCH010000227.1:0-6379 GCA_031386315.1 Pseudobdellovibrionaceae bacterium | reverse complement strand
TGTGCAACTAAAATTTTATTTCAAAGTAGTAATTTTAGACTTTAATAGCCTTAGAACCGCTAAAAAGTGACGTTTCCACATTGCCTGCGTCCTGAAGCTCGTCCCGTCGCTGGATGTAGGCCTCGCGGTAGCGATACCAGGGGATCGATGGCCATAAATGGTGAACGATATGATAAGAATGCATAAATAAAACCCAGTCTATTCGTTTATCAGGGTACGAGCGCGCATTGGTGTATTTACCCCTTTCTTTGTGTGGGTTGTGTGGCAAGTGATCAAAAACAAGGGTTGTAAAAGCCACGCCCAAAGCAGATGGAATCAACCAAAGAACGACAAGCTCTGTGAAGAAACCAAATGCGAACCCCGCTGCATAGACGGTTAAGATAAAAACATACGGCAGCCATGTCTTAGCGAAACCGCGTTTACCTAGTGCTTTGTTATTCCAGTAAAAACTCATGTAACTACGAAGCGTTGTAGTCCAATAAAGAAAGCGAGTCACAGTCAGCGGACCAACAGCGTGCAAGTCGGGATCTTCACCCGGAATATTCACCTTGGCGTGGTGGCGCAAATGCAACACGACGAATTGATCATACGAGCCGTGATACATCAAACCAGAAATAAGACCCATGAAATATTCAGACTTAGAAAAACGACGTGAAATATTGCGATGAGAAGCCTCGTGCATCACTGTGAAAACTGAATAAACGCAAACTGTGTTGATCAATGAAAAAACAACCCATATCGATGGTGGTAAGCGAAAGGCAGCCACTGTCGAACAAGTTGTTACAATAATAACTGCAAAGAAAAGAAAAACCGTCGGCCACTCAGTCGTTAGCTTGGGCCATGTTGGTGTTGTAACCTTGATTTTTGAATCTTTTCTAGACTCTAGTCCGGTATCAGTCATCCAGTCCTCTTTCACAGTCCACATTGCGGGTCTATGCTAGGTTAGCAAATGAATCTTGTCCCGTAAAGCTTCAGTCGGCCCTTCTTCAATCCGATAAGCTAGTATGCGATTATTTTTGTCACTGCTCGCCCTGACATTTTGCTATTTACCGGCGAACGCCATTGATTGCTCCGGCAAACAGAGTGTTTTTTTAATTCTAGTTAATCAACTTGGACCCCATCTAGACCAAAACGACACTGGCCGTTGTTATGCTTTCGCTTCAGCAAAAATGATTGAAGCCGCACTCTACCGTACACAAAGTGAAAAAAAGTACAGTGTCGATCCCGACCTATTGGCTGCAGACTATTACGCCTTTGCAAAAAGCAGCGAGATGCTTGAAAGCCTCGATACAAATCTTAAAAAAAAAACAGGCGATCTTTTTAGCGGTGGCGACCAGCATTATGTTTTAACGATGCTTACAAACAAAGTGATTCCAATTTTTAGACGTCTACAAAACTCTCAAGCTGCCCTTGAATTAAAAACTTGTGAAAGCAGCACACGTAAATTTTACGAAAGAAAAGTAGGATTAAAAAAGACCCATGCCTATCTGAAGTCTTGCGTTATAAGCTTAAATCAAAAATTAAAGACCGATTCCAGTGTGATTTCAAAAATTCCAGAACTTTTGTTGCTTGATATTTATGATGTTGAGAAAACCCAGGGATGCACCAACAGCACTTTAAGTAATATATTGGATGCGGCCCTTTGCCAGTCTATTCCAATGATCACCTCATTGGATGCTGCCTTTGACCCCGGCGACGCTGACAACCCTTATCCGATCAATCTTTATGAAATATCCTCTGCAGAACTTGAAAAATTAAAAAGCAAAACAGCTGAAAACTTACTTGAAACGAAATACTCACGCCTTAATACCAATATGATGAAGCATGCGATTATTGTTTCTGGAAAAATCAAATTGGGACAAAGCCAGTATTATATACTTAAAAACTCACACTCGGCTGAATTCGCTCTTTTACCCGAAAGTGAAGTTTGCAGTCTTTCGCGCGCTCAAGCACTCGTAACTAAGGCCGAGGCTCAAAACTTAAAACAGACTTTGCGCCAGATTGTCTTAAATGCCGAAAATCAAAAATCCAATCGCAAACCGACCTCCAGTAAGTAATATTTAGTTCTTTCTATGGACCTTGGTCCATTCATTCATTCGACAAAATACCCGATATAATTTGGTAATCCACGTGAGGAGTTCACTAGTTATGTCACAAAGAATATTAAAAAAAGGCGAAGTTCTTTTCAAAGACGGCGAAAAAATTCAATCGGTGTACTTGGTACAAACCGGCGGTATTAATCAATGTCTGATTCGCGGCAAAAAAACTGTGGATCTTTTTCAGATTGGTGCATCACAAATTTTAGGTGAACAAATCATTCTGGGCGTCAATACATTCAATACTTCAGCTATCGCAACAACTGAAACCAAAGTTTTAGAAATTCCCGTGGACGCATTGAAACAGCAATACGAAGCGGCTCCGCAAATGCTCAAGCTGATTATAAAAAGTTTAGCCGATCGTTTACGACTATCTACAAACGACGTGCGATCAACACGTATGGAAAAAGATGCAGCCCCCTGCCCTGAAGAACTTGTCGCAAAAGCATTCGGCGCCGTCTTTCACACCGTGAATCATAAAGGCGATCGAACAAGCATGCCGGGTCGTGTGATCATTGACTGGGGTATGATGAAGCAATACTGCCAACGTGTTATGGGCGAGGGTCCAAAGCGTGTCGAGCAAATCACAAACATTCTTGTCAAATTACAGTTGGCTTTGTACGAAATGGGCAAAAGCATCGACAATCCAGATGGCCCAGAAGAAATTCAAAAAATTCACTTTTTTGATTTAAATATGCTAGAAAGTTTCTTTGAATTTTATCAGTATTACTATTTTAAAGGCGGACGTTCAGAGCTGTTAAAGGTCGATGACTTCTGTTTACAGATGGTCGAAGGATTTTTGAAACTCTCTGACAATTTGCCTTTGGATCGCTTCAATGTGGCTAGTATCGAATTTTCAGCAGTCGTCGAATATTGCAAAAACGAAATCGGTATTAACTTAAATAATGATCACTTTTCTCGTTTAGAAAGCAAAGGCGTTTTTTGCAAAAGAAAGTCCGGCAACAACGGTGTGCAATTGCAATTTGAGCCTAAAGAATTTCGCAGTATCTATCAAAGCTGGAAGATACTTAAAGAAATCGACAAATGGAATGAAAAAGGATTTGTCGATTTAGAAGAGCGTGAAGACAAAAAGAAGAAAGTCGTTGCCAGCGGCAATGCTTGCCCTCAATGCGCGAGCACTGTGGAAGCCCAGGCTAAGTTTTGCCCTGAATGCGGCCACAAGCTGCAAAACGCTGCTTAACTCTCGTTAGAGTGTCAAATTCTTACAAGCCTTGACTGGGATAATACAACTTATTGTCCCACATGCCTTCACCAAAATATTGGATGGTGGCTTTAAACTTTTTTTCAAGCTCATCACGACGAAGTGCAGGATCTGTCAAAGGGGACTTTTCTAGCCTGTCATTGATAGAGTACAAAAGCGGAGTCCCCACACCAATGGCCCAAGTCATAAAATAATCTTGTGCAAACATCACATAGCGCCCATCAATAAAGACAGTCGCTGTTTTATCACCGGGCACAAAAACCGAACTGCCCAAAAAATTTTTATCTTTTGAAGGTAAATTTAAAAAATCTAAAACCGAAGGCATAATATCGATCTGCTGAACGATCTGATCTGTTGGTAACTTTGGCCACTTCATTCGTGGGTGAAAAAACATCAGTGGGATGTGGTAATCGCCCCAGTCATTCATATAATCTTTAACATAATGGGCTGCTGTATGATCGGCAGTGATCACAAACAAAGTATCCTTATACCAACTTTGTTTTTCAGCCTCTGCAAAAAAAATTCTTAAGGCCTCATCGGTGTAGGTCACTGTCTTCAAAATCGGAATGGGTCCATCGGCATATTGCCCTTCCCACCCGGGCGGGACCTTGTAGGGCTGATGGGATGTTAGAGTAAATACCGAACTCATGAAGGGTGTTGAAAATTTATTTAAATGCTCAATCATGAAAGGCAAAAACTGATGATCCCAGATCCCCCACACCCCATCGTGCTGGGACTGATCAGGGAATTCATTGGCACCAAAATAATGATCAACACCGGCACTCTTCATAAAAGAATCAAAATACATCGAGCCGTTATTAGCCCCATGAAAAAAACTAGTATGATAGCTATCTTGTCCAAGGATGGTGCCCAGTCCAAGAAAGTAATTTGAAGTAAAATGGGATGAAATAAAGGGCTCACTCATCAAGGCCGGAACTCCGGCAATGATGGCACCAATGCCTTCGATCGATCTGCGTGCATTGGCAAAAGCATTGGTAAAGGCCAAAGATTTTTTAGAAAGCTCGTCTAAAAAGGGAGTATAGCTGCGACCATCTCTAGTACCCAAATACTCGGCACCAAAACCTTCCAGAATGATGATGACAACATTTTGCTTTTCTTTGAATCGATGCCCCTGCAGCACCGATGCTAGTGGTGACGAGCCGTTTAAATAACCTAGCATTTCTTTTTTATCAGGGAAGTAATTAGTTTTTTTAATCCCCTCTTCTTTCACACTTTTTATTATTGTAAAGGTCGAATTAAGAACTAGATTGTTTAAGATCGGAGCCGCAAAAATGTTGGCACTCACAAAACTCATGGGTTTACGTTGCAATCCCCCACGGATACCTATGACAAAAATAATCAAGCAGACAAAAACTAAAAAAGCGTGGGATAGCCATAACTTTTTTGTGGCTGATAATATTTTATTTTTTGGCGAGCGCTTTAATATTTTATATGCAAAAATCGCCATAATGATATGCAAGATGATTGCGATGGATAATAAATGCCAATAACTAGCTGCAAAGTTCCAGAACTTACCCTGAACTTCATTGAAAATAAAAAGGGTGTCGAATGAAAAACGTCGACCCACAAAATTCACGAACTCCACATCCACCAAGTTGATAGAATAAAATGGCAATTGGATCAGACAAAAAAGCCCCCATATCAACCAGCGCCAAAAGGTCTCACTCTTTGCCGGCCACGGGATTAAAGTTAGCAATAGCAAGGGTGCCGCCATCATCATGACGGCCGAAAGGTCAAAACGAAGACCTACTACAAAGGACCACAGAACGCTGCCGAGGCTTTGCTCTTTGTAGTGAGAGGCATTCCAAAGCACAAATTCCAGTCTGGCGATGCTGTAAAATAGCATTGAGAACAAAACGAGCTGAAAGATTTTTAGCAGTCGATGAGTTGGTGCAAACATAGACCCATCCTACCCACGACAATGCGCAGCATACAAGTGCGTCCTACAAGCAAGAGCTGACTCTAAAAATCACCTCTGATAATGTGCGTCCATATGACACCAGAACAAATGAAACTACGCTTGCAAGAACACTATCCAAATTCAAAGATCGAAGTCGTTGATACTACGGGTACCCACGATCATTACGATGTGGCCGTTGAAAGCCCTCGCTTTGCAGGTCTTACGCGCATTCAACAGCACCAACAAGTGATGGCGTGCTTTGGCCCCGAGCTCAAAACCGGCGAAGTGCACGCCCTTTCAATAAAAACTAAAATTATTTAATTTCTGCCTAAGGAGTATTTATGAGCGATGTTAAACAACGCATTGAAAAATTATTAAACGAAAACAAAGTGGTTCTTTTCATGAAAGGCACACAAAGCTTTCCACAGTGTGGTTTTTCTTCACGTGCTTGCGCGATCTTGCAAGACATCGGCGTGAAATTTCAAGATGTGAACATTTTAGATGACGAAGAAATTCGTCAAGGGATCAAAGAATATGGCAACTGGCCAACCATCCCCCAACTTTATGTAAACAAACAACTTGTTGGCGGCAGCGACATCATGATGGAAATGTACCAATCAGGTGAACTTCAAGAGGCCTTGAAATAATATGCGTTGCAATGTCGCCCTGTGGGATCGCGTGCTGCGCTTTGTGTTGGGGGTTTTACTGACCGCCTACGCAATTGCAGGTGGCCCCTTCTGGGCGTTCATTGGGATTTTCTTTCTGATCACAGCAGCCTGGGGTTTTTGCCCATTCTACGCTTACTTCAAAGTTCGCACTCTGCGCCTGCCAGTGCGCTTACTGAGCGAAAATCAAGACTCGATAGACAATCAAGATTCTGAATAAAGGATTATCCATGAATCAAGCGATCCAATCTTTAGATAAAATTCTGAAACCCGAACAAATCAAGACCGATGCTGAATCGCTCAAGTATTGGGGTAAAGATTGGACAACCTACTTTGACATCAAAGCATCTGCCATCATTTTTCCCCATAGCACCGAGGACGTGGTCGCCTTAGTAAAGTGGGCCCGTACTCAAAAAATTGCACTTGTCCCCTCTGGTGGACGCACAGGACTCAGTGGTGCGGCTTGTGCCACTCA
>JANNCH010000222.1:0-16996 GCA_031386315.1 Pseudobdellovibrionaceae bacterium | reverse complement strand
CCCAATGAACCCGCCACGTGAGCTGGGTTGGTATCAAAGAAAAAAAAGCACTTACTTCAAATACTATAATGAACTCGTCAATGAATTTTCTAAGATTGCGGATATTGATCCATTTCTATTGCGTGTAGAAACTGAACTTTTTGAACACTTTGATATCGCTGATCCTGCCAGTCGTGAAGCTTTAGCAACACGCGTGGACGCAATGATTGAAAAACTGACGGCCGAATACAAAAAACGCGGTATTGAACAAAAGCCCTTCGTCTTTGTGAAAAATAATGCCGGCACCTACGGTTTGGCAGTCATCCGCGTGGGTTCTGGTGCCGAGGTCAAAGAGTGGAGCTACAATTCACGCAAAAAAATGAAGGCAGCCAAGGGCGGTCGTGATGTGGAAGAAGTGATTATTCAAGAGGGCATCCCTTCTGTCGTTCAAGATGAAGGCGCCAGTGCTGAGCCAGTTATATACATGATTGGCCATGAGCTAGCGGGTGGCTTTTTAAGAACTCACTCTGAAAAAGGAGCGACGGATAGTCTGAACAGCCCGGGTGCTGTTTATAAACGTCTCTGTGTTTCAGATTTAGCAGTGGATATTCCAGGCTGCCCGCAAGAAAATGTGTATGGTTGGACGGCTAAGCTTGGTTTGTTGGCAATTTCTGAGGAGGCCCGCGAAATGCACGCAGTCTTTAAAGGGTATAGGCCTTGATTTTCTGGTTGAAATCTTTGTTGCTAAGGGGTTAAAAAATCTAATCAAGCTATTGTGGGTAATCGCCTCATTGATTGCTCTTCAGAGCATACTATTGGGAACTTTCAATCATTTTATTTTTACATCCAGCTCTACTGCTCGAAAATTATTTGATAACTTCCTGCCAATTCAGAATTCGAATGCCATTTACTTTTTTATTTTCAGTCTTTAAGCATGCGACAAAACACTTTGTTGCCGGTGGAAAGTAGACCTGCGCCGCCAACAAAGGCTTTAGTTCGGACGCGGATGGCGAACTCGATTTCACTTCAATCAAATACTGCTGGCCATTGTATTCAACAACGAAATCCACTTCTAAACCATTGCGCGTGCGAAAATGGTAAATAAGAATATCTTGATCTAAGCAGTAGCTAGTATTTTTTAATTGATTAAAAAACAAATGTTCAAGAAGCAGACCTCTGCGGTCAGCCGAGGCTTTAAAATTTCCGAGAACTCCGTTGACAATTCCATTGTCAAAAAAGAAGTATTTAGGATGTTTTACGAGGTCTAATTGTTCGCTTGGAAAAGCTTCAACGCGGTCACAGATCAAAGTATCTTCAAGCAACTCATAAAATCGTCGAGCCGCACTTCGATTGACTTTCGCCTGGCTTGCCATTTTGCTAAAGTCCAAAAAGCGCCCTGAGTTTTCAGCAGCCGTTTTTAGAAATCTTGAAAATCCCTGTATTTGTCTTGTCAATGAATCGGCTAAAATTTCTTCCTGCAAATAAGTGGCAGTATAACTACGCAAAAGCTTTTCAGCGTCGTCGCGTTGGATTGTATAAGCCTCGGGCAAAGAACCCAACTCAAGTGCACGCACTGAGTCCAATTTAAAATCAAACTCGAGACAAGAGAGCGGCCCGATACGATAATTGAAAAGTCGTCCTGGAAGCAGGTTCGCAGAGCCTCTCTTTAGTTTTCTCGCATTAGAGCCACTTAGGAAAAATTTTATTTTTTTATTGCGATCAATGAGCACCTGGATTGTGTTTAACAGAGAGGGCAGACGCTGAACTTCGTCTATAAATACAGTTGTGGGGGCTAGTTCGTCCATACGAGCCTCAAGCTCGCTGGGGTTAGTAGTGAATTTGAGAAACTCTTCTTCACTAGCTAGATTGACACTCATATCCGGGGTCAAAGACTCGATAAGAGTCGATTTCCCTACTTGTCTAGGACCTAACAGCAATATACTTTTCTTTGAATGTTGCAACTGGCGACCTATAAATCTGGTTATCATTCGACCATTTTACAAGTAAAAATGGTCACGTTAAGGCCATTTTTACTGGCGTTAAAAATCACCTTCAAGCTTAGCTTTAACCACGGTGACTAGACGTAAATCTAGAAGACATATTTTTCAAGATCGTCCCCTTCATAAACCTGTGTTACCATAATAATTAAGAGGGTTTATATGGCCAAAAAAGTGACTCATATTTTTGCTCTGTTTTGCTTTTGCTTCGTAGCGGGATATTCTATTATACATTATACAACGACGGACGCCTATCTAATCAGTCGTGATCCAGCGGCTATCGGTCGCATCTATGATTTTTCTAAATTAAATGGTGAAGAATTAAGAACGGCTGTTAAGCAAAGACTATTAGCTGGCTTTGAAATCGAAAAGCGAGCCGATGAACAAGGTGTCTCGTTGGGGCATTTTGTATTTATTGATTCTAACGGCGACAAAAAATTCGCCTGCCAAGAATACAACAAGATTGCACTAATATTTTTAGCTGACGGAATGGCCACAGCAGGTGAACAGCCGACTATGCAAGTTGAAGGTGCCTGCGAATTTTCTGGTGAAGTTTCTAAAATTAATCCTTTGTGGATACCAGTCGCTAAAATTTTAAATGAAAAGCCTGCAGATGGCGAAATTCAATTCAATCAAGGCAATCCAATCACATTGCGCTTCAACGGTATTCCAAGCGAATGGCCTAAAACGTGGATACTCAAATCTGTCGAACTAAAAAAAGACAATTCATCAGATACGATGAGTGTTGAGGGTGGCGAGATTTCAAAATATCTGGGCCATCCCGCAGTTCTTAAGTTCTAAGCACATACTTAAAACAGTATTATTACGTAGGGCGAGTGACAGGCTTGAACTTGTTCATAATCGGATCGTATTCGGATAGTTTTCCAGACTCGATTTCGATGTACCAACCTAAAATCCGTAAGCGATTTTGAAAAAGGGCATTGCTAATAAATGGAAAAGACTTCAAATTTTCTAGTGAAACTTTGATGGCAGCTTTTTCGCAGGCCTGGCACAGAGTGGCCGTGTCCGTATTTTGTCCAAGCTCTTCAAAGACCTCAAGTTTGGCTTTTTTAGCAATGCGGACCCATGAGCCTATGAAGCTGTTTTTTTGCTCGTGGGTGCCATTGACCAAAGCGTGGATGCCGCCGCATCTTTCATGGCCCATCACAATGATGTTTTCGACTTTTAAATCTAAAACTGCGAATTCGATCGCGGCGCTGACCCCGTGGAATCCCCCGCCCATCTCAAAAGGTGGGACAAGGTTAGCAACATTGCGAATAACAAATAGCTCACCAGGCTCAGAATTTAAAACAATGGCAGGGTCCACTCTGGAGTCACTGCACGCAATAACCAATGTTTTTGGACTTTGCCTTTGAGCGAGTGAGTGAAAAATACGATTATCATCACCAAAATATTTGGTTTTGAAATCGAAATATCCTCTGATCAGTCGCTCAATAGATTTCATATTACCCGTGTAGTTTTGCTAGTTCGACAAATGTACGAATGATTGCACCACTGGCACCTTTTTTAGGAGTGTAGTTCACGCGATTGCCCGCAGCCCAGCCAGTTCCGGCTATATCAAAGTGCGCCCAAGGGATGCCTTCACCCACAAATTGCTCAAGGAAGGCCGCGGCAGTTGCAGAGCCTGCGCCTTTACCTGAAGAGATATTCGAAAGGTCTGCAAAAGTGCCCTTCATATCTTTTAAGTGATGATCAACAAGTGGCATATTCCATACAAGTTCACCTGATAAATCAGCCGCTTTTTCTACTTTGTTTTTAACAGCAGAATTGCGTGTGAAGTAACCTGTGTGAATATTTCCAAGAGCCACAACCATGGCACCAGTCAAAGTAGCTGCATCAAAAATTGCCACTGGCTCAAGTTCGCTCGCATATGACAAAGCGTCTGCTAAGATCAAGCGACCTTCTGCATCTGTATTGTTCACTTCAAAAGTTTTTCCGTTACGAGCTGTGTGCACATCACCTGGTTTGGTAGCAGAAGGGCCTGCCATGTTTTCAGTTGAAGCCACAAGTGCTGTGACGTTGATTTTTAGTTTTAATTTTGCGATTGCAAGGATAGTACCTATGACATTTGCGCCACCACACATATCATATTTCATTTCTTCCATACCGGCAGAGGGCTTGATGCTGATACCACCGCAATCAAAAGTCAGACCTTTACCTACAAAGACAACGGGCTTTTTAGAAGCGGCGGCACCTTTGTATTCCATGATGATAAATCTTGGCTCTTGATCAGAACCCATAGACACGCCCAGTAGTCCGCCCATTTTTTCTTTTTTGATACGCGCTTTATCCCAAACAGTTACTTTGATGCCTGTGCCCTTAGCGGCTTCGACAGCGCTGTTTGCAAGATCCGTTGGAGTCATCAAATTGCCTGGCAAATCGCCAAGACGGCGCGAGTAATTCACAGTTGTTGCAATAATGATTCCCTCTTCGAAGGATTTTTTGATCGCAGTAGCTGCCTTAGTCACAACGTGAATATTTAGGTCCATTTTTTTATCGTTTTTAGTTGTCGATTTCAATTCATCGAAAGAATAAGAAGCAAGTACCAAACCTTCAGCTACGGCACGGGCAAAAATCCCCGCAGTAGTTTTCGTTGTAGATAATCCGTCGAAATGAATAGCTGCTTCATTCACTTTCAATGCTTTGATAGCATCAAATGCCGCGGCTGCACTTTGGCGAATCGTTTCGTGAGTGATTTCGTTTTCTTTTCCGAGCCCGACGACAATCACATGACGGAAGTCAGCGTGATTCTTATCTAAGAAAGTGATAGCCTCACAATGTTTTCCAGTGATTGTTTTTTCAGCAATTGACTGACTCAAAATCTTATTAAGACCAGAATGAGTCACTTTCGCGTCTTTTTCTTTTTGAGCAGATGATTTAGAAAACACGACCAAAGCCTGGCAAGTGAGGGTATCGATTTCTTTATTTAGTAAGTTGAAGCTCATAGAAGTCCTTTGAATTATTAGCAATAATTGATTTCGTGAACGCAACTCAGGTGTAAACCCATATAGGTCTTGCGTCAAAGCTTTTTGATAAAGTCCTACGAGCAATTACCGATAGGTAGCAGTGAGCAGTACCTCATTATTTTCAACTAGGAGCACAGCGTGGCACTCATTCCGTACGTGATAGAGCAAACATCAAAGGGCGAAAGATCTTATGACATTTATTCGCGCCTACTAAAAGATCGTATTGTGATCTTAGGAACCCAGGTTAACGACGAAGTTGCCAACAGTATTATTGCTCAGATCCTCTTCTTGGAAGTGGATAACCCAGAAAAAGACATTCATTTCTATATTAACTCACCTGGAGGCAGCGTTTCTGCGGGTATGGCGATTTATGACTTCATGCAGTTCGTAAAATGCGATGTGGCAACATATTGCATGGGAATGGCAGCCAGCATGGGCTCACTACTTTTGACAGCAGGTGCTAAGGGCAAAAGATACAGTTTGCCGAACACACGCATCATGATTCACCAGCCTCATTTGGGGGGTGGCGGAATCGGCGGTCAAGTAACAGATATTGAAATTCACGCGCGTGAGCTTGTGAAAACTAAAGAAAAGCTAGTGCGTATTTACGAAACTCACACAGGTCAAAATTACGATGCATTATATAAAGCGATGGAGCGTGATAACTTTATGAGCCCTTTTGAGGCCAAAGAGTTCGGTCTGATTGACCACGTCGTTGAATCTCGTAAAGCAAGCCTCAAAAAGTAATAGTTACAGAAATAAAGGGTGATTTAGATGAGTACAAAAGATTCCAACAGCACGCTCAAATGTAGCTTTTGCGGCAAAGGCCAAAAAGAAGTTAAAAAACTAATTGCTGGTCCAGGCGTGTATATCTGTGATGAGTGTATCGATCTTTGCAACGATATCATAGACGAAGAAAAAGACCGTGAAGTGTCTGTCAAAGGCACATTCAAGGTTCCGAAGCCAATCGATATCAAAATGTATTTGGATGAATATGTGATCGGGCAAGTGCAAGCGAAAAAGACTCTTGCGGTGGCCGTGCATAATCACTACAAGCGCATCAACGCAACTTCTGGTAAAAAAACTCCAGATGTTGAAATGCAAAAATCAAATATTTTACTAATTGGTCCAACAGGATCAGGTAAAACACTGCTTGCACAAACAATTGCAAAAATTTTGAATGTTCCATTTGCGATGGCAGATGCAACAACATTAACTGAAGCTGGCTATGTGGGTGAAGATGTGGAAAACGTCGTCCTCAATTTACTGCAAGCAGCTGACTATGATGTTGAAAAATGTCAACGTGGTGTGATCTACATCGATGAGATTGATAAAATCTCTCGTAAATCTGAAAATCCATCAATCACTCGCGATGTGAGTGGCGAGGGCGTTCAACAAGCACTATTGAAAATTCTTGAGGGTACGGTTGCGAATCTTCCGCCCAAAGGTGGTCGTAAGCATCCACAGCAAGAGTTCATTCAAGTAGATACAACAAGCATCTTGTTTATCGTTGGCGGAGCTTTCGTAGGCCTTGATAAAATTATCGAGCAACGTACAACGAATAAAACAATGGGTATTGCTGCGGACATTCGCACTATCGAAGAAACTGATAAGGCGGCAAATATTTTAACGAAAATCGAGCCAGATGATCTTTCTAAATTCGGTTTGATCCCAGAGTTCATTGGTCGATTGCCATCGATTGCGGTTTTAGCGCCTTTGGATGAAGAGACGTTGATGGATATTTTGACTCGCCCTAAAAATGCGATCACAAAACAGTACCAAAAACTTTTCAGTTATGAGGGCGTCGAGCTCAAGTTCACTGAAAAAGGTTTGCGTGCAGTGGCACAACTTGCCTTGAAACGTAAAACAGGTGCTCGTGGTCTTCGCGGTGTACTTGAAACAGCCATGTTAGATGTGATGTTCGACATTCCATCTAAAGGCAATGTCAAAGAAGTGTTGATTGATGAAACAGTTATCAATGACGGCGCAGCTCCGAAGTTGGTTTATAAAACCGAAGAAGAGATGCGTGCAGACGATGAAGTTAAAAAATCATCAAGTACGGGTTCACAAGAAAGCGCTTAAACTTAAAAGAAATTCAAATTCAAAAAGCAAAAGGGGCCACAAGCCCCTTTTGCTACTCCGATTTCGTCAAAATTTTGATGTTTTAATGGGTCAATGCCGTTTAAATTCTCTTAACCGAACGGCACTGGCCATGATGGCAAGACTATCGAACTATACCAATCACTGCTGTAAAGACAAAAAGCCAGCCTCACAAAAAGAAGAAAGAGATCCTAATATCAAAAAAAGGTCCTGTCAGATAGTTATTCATAACTTCAGAGATTAAAGAAATTTCCTATATATTCGATAAGATACAAGGATGTTGGGGAATTATGGCATTTAATTACGAGAAAAATAAAAGCGAAGGCAATGATAGTTTTTGGACGTCGTATTCCGATTTGTTCCTAGGACTTAGTACGATCTTTTTGCTGTTATATGTAACGACTAGCTTGCGCATCGGTACAGATTCTTTAAAAGGCGATATCGAAAATAAAAAACTCGCGATGCAAGTCGAAGAGCTCAAGAACCAAGTAAAAATGTATGAATCTATCAAAGAAGAATACATGGCTAAGCAAGCCTCGAAAGATGAAACACAAGAATACCAAGAGCTCATGGACAAATTAACGCTTCTGCAAGAAGACGCCAAGACTGAAAAAGATCGTATGATTCAAGACGCTCTAGAAAATGAAACCAAAGTAAAAGCACTTAATAAATATCAGCAAATGGTTCGTAATATTCTAAATTCAAATAAAGTTGCGAAAGCAAAAATCGTCACTCGCAATGAAGTGATTCAAGAGCAAGACGTTGAAATCGATACACAGAATAAGCAAATTGCAAATTTAGAGACTGATATCAATTCTAAAAAGAAACTTATTGAAGATGGAAGCAAAAAAATTGATCAAACACAGACAGCTCTGAGCAAAAGCCTAAAAGACTTAAAATTTGCATATAAAAATAATAAAATTACAAAAAAAGCATTTGAGCAAAAAACGGCTAAGCTGAAAGAGCAAAACCAAAAAGAGATTACCAAGCTTTCAAGTTTAAATCAGCAGTATAATCAACAGCTCAATCAAGCTAGCCAGAACTTGAGTCAGCTATCTAGTCAATTGGCTCAGACACAAGGAACACTCGAGCAGACAAAAGGAACGCTTGAAAAAACTCAAGGGACTTTGGCTGAGACAAAGGGTGCACTTGCACAAAAAGCGGGCGAAGCCATGGCATTGGGTCAAAAGCTCAGTCAGGCGACTTCAGAGGCTAGCGGTCTTAAGGGCAAAATTACATCTTTAAAAGATGGCTATGCAGCAGACAAGGCTCGAGCCAAAGCAGAATTTGATGCCGAACTTGGACGTCAGAAGTTAGGCGCTGCAGAAAAAGCACGTAAAGAAGCTGCTTTCCGCGCCGAGGTTGCGGGTAAAGAAAAAAATATGCAGGCAAAACTTGGCTCATTAGAGGGACAATTAAAAGATACTGAAGGCGCACTTAGCAAAGCCAAAGAAGAAATCGATGCGCGGCGTATAGTTGCTCAAGAGATCAAAAAGAGTTTCGCAAAAGCTGGTGTCAAAGCGGATGTCGATATGCAGACGGGTGAAGTCGTTTTGGATTTCGGTGAGAACTACTTTGAGAGTGATTCAGCAAAACTGAATATTGCTATGAAAAATGTCTTAGAAAAAGCAATGCCTGCCTATTCGAAATCACTTTTTGAAAATCAGAAAATTGCAAAAAAGATTTCAGCAGTTGAAATTATAGGATTTGCTTCGCCTACTTATAAAGGCAAGTTCGTGGATCCAAACAGTTCTAATCCAGATGATAAAATGGCCATGAAGTATAATATGGACTTAAGTTATCAACGTGCAAAATCTATTTTTAACCACGTTCTGGATGAGTCGAATACGAATTTTAAACACCAAAAAGATTTACTTAGTTTGATGAAGGTATCAGGACGCAGCTTTTTAGAAATCATTGCATTGCCAAACAGAAACTTAGCTTCGGGTGTGGACTTCTGTAAGGTCAATGACTGCAAAAAAGCACAGCGAGTGATCGTACGCTTTAGCATGGATAAGAAATAATTAGTTGAAGGGGAATGCTCGATGAAGGCGAATATTTTTGTTGAATACTTTATTTTATGGCTACCATATGCCATGGGCGCCGTTTTTCTAATGGGTGCTTTCTTTCGCACCATGATTTGGTACACGGTCAAGCGTCACGAATGGTTTGCGCGTGAATTTGAAAAGCGAGTGAATAAATATGTGGAAAACGAAGTCCCAGGCGAAGCCAAAGACGTTTCGTTTTACGTTATTACTAAAAAGATCTTAGAGCGAACTTACTACGAATCGTTTGCTTTGCGTGATCGTATGAAGCGCCGCAAAGGCGATACTGTGATGGCTATGAATGATAGAATCTTTCTGGTGAAGCAAGGCTGTGCTTGGCTTGTGAAAGATATCTTGAAGCAATTAAAGTTTTTGAAGTGGACAAATGATACGCCCAAGCTTTTGAATATCACAAAAGCAACTTTTCACCACAATCCATGCTTTAACCGCGTATTTGGCATTATTCCGATGACGGCGCTGAATGATCTAGTGGGTATCTTGCCTGGGCTTTTCGTTGTAACGGGAATTTTAGGTACATTCATTGGTATCGCTGGGGGATTGCAAGAACTTGGAGGAATGAATATTCAGGATGTTGAGACTACAAAAAACATCATGGATAGATTTTTACATGAAATCTCATTTGCAATGAAGACATCCATTTTTGGTATCGTGTTTTCACTATTGGCCCATGTTGTAAATGTCATCTTTTCACCTGAAAGATCTTATGTGTCTATGGTGGACTTATTCGAGAGTTCACTAGATTTGCTATGGTATCGTAGTGAAAACAACAATGTCCCTCAAGCGAATATCGCATTTGACGAACATCGAGACCCAGTGGATGCGTTAGCAGAAGATGCGGTAAATAATGAAGTTAATAAAAATATTCGTTCACGAACAATGACAGAAGTTAGGCCTCCGAAGGCTTCATAGGTGTAGATGGGCGAAAAGGCTAAATTCAATATTAAAATAATCACTTCTCAAGGCACTGAAGATAGATGCCTTGAAGAGGATTCGTTTGTTGTTGGGCGTGGCTTAGAGTGCTCCATATCGCTTCGTCACGACAAAATCAGTCGTAAACATTTGCAGTGTACCTTAAAAAACGACCAGATTTGGATTGAAGACCTGGGTTCATCTAACGGTTCGTACATCAATGAAATTATGTTAGCACCCCACGTGCCATTGCAGATTTTAGGTACTGAAAAAATCCAAGTTGGTAACTCTGATATTTTCATTTTTATTCAATTAAATTTGCCCCAGGTAGCTGCTGAGCCTGTGATCGAAGCAGAAACACCGAAAAAAGCGTTGGTGCAAAATGAAAAAGTACCGACGACTTCTGAAAAAATAGAAATTCATGGCGCCGTAAGCCCCAAATTAATATTGAAGCACGCTCGCAGCAAAGCGAATACTATTGTCCTAGAGGCTGAAACCGCCGCAGAAAAGCGTGTCCAAGAAATATATCAGCGAGCCAACGAATCTCACAAAAAGGCTGAAGAGTTTTATCGTAAGCGTATGCAGACCGCGGACGACGATGCACACAAGGTGTTAGAAGAGGCTGGCGAAGAGGGGCGTGGGCTTATTGTTGATGCGCGCATAAGGGCGCAGAGCATCCGTGATGAGGTGGATCAGTATGCCGCAGAACTACGCAAGGACACAGAAGAAAAGTGTAAGTCCATAGCTGCGGATGCCGAACAAGTCATGCGACTAAAAGAGCAGCAGCTTTTAGAAAAAGCCTCTAAAGAAACAAAAGAAAAAATCGACATCGAGCTTAAGGTACATCATGACGACATCGCAGATCTACAAAGAGAAATAGAAGAGCTTTCGATTCAAGCTGAAAAATTAAAATTCTTAAACGATACAGCGAATAAAGAAAAAGAGAAAATTGAAAAAGACATTCATGAGCTTGAACTTCAAGAGTCTGAACTTAAGAAGTTCACTGAGCATTTAAATAGCGTCAAAGCTTCTTTAAAAGAAGAGCTCGAAGATTCTGAAAAGAAAAAAGCAGAACATATTTCACAGCAAACGCTTTTGCTGGAAAATATTAAAGAAAAGCAAAAAGAAAAATCAAGGTACGATCTTGAAGTGTCCGGTTTAAACAAATCCATCGGTGTTCTTTCTGAAAAAGTTGTCGATCTGAATTCCTCACTGAAAGTGAGTGAAGATGAATGCCTACAAAAGTCGAAAGAATTGCAAGCTTTGGAATCAAGAACAGATGCAGCCAATGTTGCACACGGATTGGCTCAAAAAGAAGTGACGCAGTTGCAAAAAGAAGTAGAATTACAAAAGTCTTTAAAAGACGGCTACCAAACTGAGCAATTGAAACTAACTACAACAAATGAGCAGTCAAAAAAAGAAGTCGAAAAACTCAGCGTACATATTCATTCGCTAAATGAAAAACTAACATCGTTAACAAAACAGTTTGAGGCCGAAAACTCTGCTTTTAAAGATAAGTTAGAAACTTCAAAAGCCCATCATGAAAAATTTGAAGAAGAATACGCAGACAAATTGCGACTGCAAACCTCTATAAAGTTTAGTAAAATGGAGGCAGAGCTTTTACAGCAACTGCATGACAAAAAAGAACTTTTAAGTCGTGAAATTGTATTACACGCAGAGTCCATCTTGCAGGCAGATGTGCCTAAAGATATTTGGCGACAAAGAGCCAAAGAACTTGAAAAACAAGCTCATCTTCTTTTATCTGGACAAGTGACCACAATGAACGGCAAGTCCGTTGAGCCTGCCAGCGATAAAAATTTTATTCTGCAAAAAAAGCGCGAACAGCAGTATCGAGTATTGATTGGTGCTGTTGTCGGGGCCGTTCTTGTGCTAACGGTGCAAGCAGCTGTTGTGCATGTTGGCAGCGACAAGTCACCATTGCAAGAGCGTGCAGAGCTTGCCTCTAAAGAAAAACTGCAAGATTTGCAAGAGCGCCGTTTTGAGCCCAAGCAAGTGAGTGCACTCAAAGAAAATTACACGGATGCAGTTATTTACACGAAAAATTTTTCAACAACTTATTTAGATTCTGATTATCAAAAGCGTTGGTTTTCAGCCGCAACATCTTATCTGCTTCGGACTTGGAGACTGGATGAGGCCGTGTCGATTCAAGTACTTTCTACGGCCGCTGCTCTAGTAAAGGGCTTAGGTGACCGACGCCAAAGTATTCATCCTGATTTTGTGAAAGAAAGTATTTTGAAAATGCGCGAATTAGAAAAAGAAAGCACACAACGATTAGTGACCACACTGGGCTCTGAGGTGCGTTTTGAGTCATTTAAAAAATTCGAAAAAGAATTCTTTGAAAAAGAGTTAAAAAGTCATTAAGTAAGACTGTGCTCATATACCCTTAATTTCATTATCATTTTTTCTGGACCAAGGCCCTTTTTTAGGTCATGCTCAGGTTTTACGACTCAGGAGCTGACATGAAATTTAATACGCTTCGCTATCTTGCCTTGCCGTGGTTTCTTTTTTTCTGCGCGGTAATCGCGACTATGATTGTCGAAGGCACTAAAATATATCTTGGGCCCGAGTATGATATTTACTACCAAGGTGTCTTTGTGGCCGGTATTCTAGTCTGTTTGTTTTTTAACTTGCGCACCTTGAGTAAAGCGGGCATTTGGCTGGCGGATTCGTTACCTTATAGCGTACGTCGCAAGCCGTGGGTTTCTTATGTCAAAGCTACGTTGGCAATTCTAATTGCAGGTGCTGCTTATTCTGTTGGTCAATTGGGTTGGGTTCCTGTTTTTTGGCAGGGCTTTGTCATTCCCATTACTTTTATGATTTGTCTTTTTGTCACTGTTTGGAATTTGATGGGTCCGCTTTTAATTTTTTGCTCAAGATTGGCATTCAGTTGTTTATCTGCCTTCGTATTTAGCTGGCCAGTTTTTGCCTTAGTCCCTATCACAGCACTATTTTTAGGAAACAGTGTCGTTAAGGCCTATCAAGAAAGTCGGCCTGACTTTGCTTTCTCACGCCCTTCGACCTCGGCGCCTGTTGTAGCCACTGATGGTGCAGAAGAAAAAAAAGAAGAATCCATCACAGCGACGCATAAAACTGCTTTAGAGTTGCAAGAGGCAGCGGCAACGGCAAGCAGTTGTTCGCAAAAAGGCAAGTTAGTTCAGGCTAACTTAACTTCAGATGGTGATGCCGATATCGTCTACTGGGCCATTCGCGCAGCAGGTTGTGCAAACCTAAAAAATGTGATCGCTTTGTCAAAATTGGCAGACATTATGATGAAGCACCCCAATGCTTTGGTTCGTGCGGCTGCTATTAATCAAATGGCGAGCTTTGATCGCGAAAGTGTGAAACGCATTGGATATTTACTTGTAAAGCGCATGGGGGAAAGCGAGCCTCCACAAGTTATTGAGGCCGCAGCAGGACTGTTGCTAAAATTGGGTGAAGATGAAAAGGCGTGGGTCAGTAAAAAAATGACGGTCCTTTTGAACATTCCCAAAACAAGCGTCTTAGCTGCAAAAATTCTTGTTTCAAAATTGAAACGTGAAGATCTTATCACTGAATTTGTAACAAAAAATTTATCGGCTGCAAGTTCACAAAAAGAGCGCGCGATTAGCATGATCTGTTCACTTTCAGAGCCAAATCGTATGTTAGCAGTGCCGCATATTGATCTTATTATGGCCTCAATCAAAAAAGCAGATATGTCAGATCCAGCGGTGAAGGCACTTGAGTGTCTAGGTCAGCCTAGTTTGGATTCGCTACGTCGTGAAATAGCAAAACCAGAAAAAATTGATAAATTAATGGCCACTAAAGTTTTTGCTCAGTCTACCTGGAAAGACAAAGGCGCTGTTCTCGAGACCTCTTCGAAGTGTGTTCGTGACTCTGACGAAGAAACGCGTCAGTGGTGTGGACAAGCTCTGGGTAAAGTGGGCGTTGCAGCCATTCCAACAATTCTCGAGTTATTAAAATCAAATGAAGCCACTGCGAAAGAATCTGCAACTCATGCACTGACATTTTTTACCGACAACGAAGCCAAAGAAGAGTTGATAAAAGAACGCACGAAAAATTCAGGCTGGATGGCGAATCAAAAAAATCTGGAATTGGCCAGAGCAATCGATCAAGCCCTCCTTAACATGCATTAAGGCGAACCGCCAGACGACGCCAGCTGCTGCGTTGTTCGTCGTCGGCGTACGTTAAACCTTAGGTTTACCTGCGGTAAAACGTACGCGCTCCCCCCTCTCGCCTTGCATCTGTCGCCGTCTGACGGTCTCTTGGTGCTTGTATTTTGCATATATTATAATGTATCGTTGTTGTACTTTGAATAGGTGATTGCTTATGAAGTATCGTTTGACGGATATTAAGAATTTTGTTGAAACTAGCTCTTGTACGACGATTATGCAGGCGGCTAAAAAGCTTGAAATTAGTCAGCCGGCGCTGTCAGAGAGTCTTAAGCGTTTAGAGAGTGATTTGGGTTTTATCCTTTTTTATCGCTCTCGAAGCGGTATTCAGCTGACCCCAAGTGGAAAAGTTTTTTTGGCTCGCGCTCAGACCGTAATGCAGGCTTTTAGTGACCTAGATATCGCCCATGACGGCGAGTATATTTTTGCTGGCCGTACGATGACAATCGGTTGTCATGCGACGGTGGCCCAGTATTCGGTGCCTAAGGCTTTGGCCTATTTGAAAGAAAAAGCACCTGATTATAAAGTCGAGCTTCGTCATGATCTTTCACGTAATATCCAGGCAGAAATTCAGCGTGGAAATCTAGATATCGGTATCGTTATCAACCCGACTGCCGTCCCAGACATTGTGATTCAAAAATTAGATACAGACAATGTGTGCGTCTGGAGCAAATCGTCTCAAGAGTTGGATACGATCGTTTGCAACCTCAATTTGTTTCAAACCCAATCCATACTCAAACGTTGGAAAAATAAACCTGCAAAGGTAATTTCTACCGATAGTCTCGAACTGATTGCTCGACTTGTGGAAGAAAAAATCGGCTACGGAATTTTGCCCGAGCGAGCTGTCGCCCTTTCTAAGTTCCACTTAAGGCAAGTGACATCTTTGCCCACATATAAAGACGAAATATGCTTGGTTTACCGCCCTGAATTTGGTCGCACTCCTGCAGAAAAGCTGATGATCGAAGCTTTTAAAAAAAGCATTGAAAGTAAAGTCTAGCACTGTGCTTATACAGAATGCGTCAAATGAAAATGACGCTCTTTTTTTTGACCAGTGGGGGTCATTTAAGCAATAGTCTTTGCATGAAAGAAAAACTTACAGAACTCAGTAAAACCCTCATGGCTCTTCATAAATCCCTTTTGCACTTCGAAGCCCATCTGCAAGAGGTTAAGCAAGAGCGAAAATTTACCCCCCATGAAATGCTTCATCTTTCATTGAATGACCCAAGCTTTTCTTGGCTAAAAAAAATTTCGGATTTGATTGTTCAAATCGATGAAAATGTAGACGATAAAGAGGTCATCATTACAGAAAAAGATTTTTTGAATTTCGCACAAGAAGCACACGATGTGTTTTTTCCGAAGGGGCCTGCATCACACGAGTTTCATGGTAAAATTATGCAGGCAGTGACTGCTCACTCTGAAATCATGCTCCAGCTATCGATGCTTCGTAATTTTTTTAAAGCCCATAAGATAGGTTAAGACCGAGTTTAAGAGCCTATCTAAAAACTAGACCACTAAAAATTCTACAGTCCACCATAACCAAATCTTATTGCTGCTATGAAATCCAGGGTATTCTGTCCTATGCAGGTCCTGCTGGAGTGCATAGTTTTTAGACGCTTCAGAAAAAATAAATATTACTGCTGCAATTTACTTCCCACAGATCGTTCGCATACTTATACTTAATCAAGTCATGGAAGGTTAGTAAGGATATTAACCCAAGTGCCTGGCTAAAGTTTCAAAAGAACCAGAGGCCCCGAAACCACACTGAACTCACGGAGGGACACGATATGAGCGAGGGTAAAAATTTACAACTACCACTGTTACCCCTAAGAGACCTCATCATTTTTCCACATATGATGATGCCTCTGTTTGTAGGTCGCGAAAAGAGCATCAACGCTCTTGAAGAGGCCATGAGCAAACAGACAGATATCGTGCTAGCCGCACAAAAAGATGCGAAGACCAACAATCCAGAGCCGAAAGATATTTATACTATCGGTACCATGGGGACGATCATTCAGTTGCTTCGCCTGCCGGATGGAACTGTAAAAGTACTGGTTGAGGGCAAACGCCGTGTAAAGATTAAGAATTTTGTAAACAACGAAAACTTCTTCGTCGTGGCCTGCGAACCTGTGGATGAAGATTCAACAAGTCTGGTTGAGGCACAAGCCTTGGTGAGATCTGTTAAGTCTACTTTCGAAACATACGTAAAATTAAACAAACGCATACCGCCAGAAATCCTGATGAGAGTTTCGACGATCGAAGCTCCAGGGGAATTGGCTGATATTATCGTAGCTCAATTAAATTTGAAGCTCGAAGACAAACAAGCTGTGCTTGAAATCCTCGATGCGGCGAAACGTTTGGAACATTTGTTAAACTTAATGACGGGCGAAATCGAAATTCTTGAAGTCGAGAAAAAGATCCGCACACGTGTCAAAAAACAAATGGAGCGCTCTCAGAAAGAATACTATCTGAACGAGCAAATGCAGGCGATTCAAAAAGAACTTGGTGAAAAAGACGACTACCAAGCTGAGCTGCAAGATCTCGAGACAAAATGCAAAGCTAAAAAAATGACCCAAGATGCTAAAGATAAGTTCATTAAAGAAATCAAAAACCTTAAAATGATGTCTCCGATGTCAGCCGAGGCGACTGTGGTTAGAAACTACATCGACTGGGTGTTGTCACTTCCTTGGCAAGATTACGGCGAAGAGAAACATGATCTTAAGAATGCTCAAAAAATTCTGGATCATGATCACTGGGGACTTGAAAAAGTT
>JANNCH010000217.1:0-5515 GCA_031386315.1 Pseudobdellovibrionaceae bacterium | reverse complement strand
GTTGGCGGTTTCGAAGGTAACACATCTAGCTCGGATATGTATTTAACGTCAGTTGCAAATTCTGGAACTCAAGCAGGGATCAAAGCTGGTAAAATTTATGGTTTATCAAATGTTGAATACTATACCGGCGTTCAATTAGCTTACAATATTGCAGACACTCAAAAAATTGAACTTCATGTAGCAAATACCGAAGGCAATGTTGGCCAAGGCTACCCAATAGCTACAACGACAGTTGGTAAAGGTGATGTGACTGCGCAAAATAAAACTTTGACGGGCTTGATTTACCGCGGTGGTTTTGCAGAAAAAACTTTCAATCTTATAGCCAGCTATCATTTTGAAGATGCCAGCGGGTCAGGTGCTAAAGACAACAAAGTGGCTTTGACTGCATTTGGTTTTGAATACCTAATCAGCGGTTTGACGGCTCAGTTAGATTTTTTGGCGAACAGCTATGACCGTGCAGCGGGTGGCGTTCCAACGACTAAAGATTCTTTGAACAGCACTGTTCTTACTTTTAAATACAAAATGGACCAGTGGACTCCGATTTTGAAAGTTGCAATGTCTGACGAAAAAATTGGTGGCGCGGCATCGGATGAAAAAAACAAATACACTGATTATGGTGTCGCTGTTGAGTATACTCCAAAGGCTGACCAAGTATTCCGTTATCACATTGCTTACAATGCGCGTTCTGTAAAACCAGATGAGACTTTGAATGCTTTTGCTGGCAAAACTCCAAACTCGACTCAAATAGTATTAGGAACTCGCATTCTTGCGGACTTTTTGAAGTAAAAATAAATAAACCAGTACTGGTTTGATACAGTTCATTTAAACAGTCTAGTTTAAAATAGGCAGGATGAAGATATCCTGCCTATTTTTTTGTTAAAACACCAGCAAGACTCTTTATTTTACGAGTGATCCTCCGATGAATACGCCATGGGCGCAGAAAAGCACAACAATGTATTTCAATCAGGCAACCTTGAGCTCGACTTTGGTCGGTCAGACAGTCTTAGACATCATGTCTTGTCTTGGGTTATGCATCAGAACTATGAAAAGGCGATTGAAAAGCTCAAAGAGTATATCGACACAGCCTCTGAATATCCGCAATTTCAAGAAAAGACTACACGCTTCGTCAGCCACTGTATTGATTTGGTATACGCGATCAAAGCTAAAAGAAACTTTCCTGGTTTGAATTCATTGACTCACAGTAAGCAAAAAGAACTGAGCGATAAGTACAAACTGCACATCAAAGAGCTGCAGGGGACACTCATGCGTATCGAACAAATTTATGAAAATCTGCGTATTCGTGATGTTCGATCGACCGTCTACGTAATAAAAGCCGCATGGATTTGTTGTTTTGCAATTGTAGCCTTTGCTTTTTTGTTGGAACTCTACAACGGTTTGGCATCCACCTCGAATACAGTGGTGCTTGAATTTGTAGATCGTCTGCTCAACCTGATTTTTTCTTGATTCTATCGCTGATTTCAGCGAAACCTAATGAATGCTAAAATATTTTGCAACATCATATATTTGTACAGTTATCGGACTTATTCTTTCTGCCTATGTTGGCTACTATTACGGTGGAACAACAACAGCGGCGCTCGAAGCCCTTTTTATTGCCGCGATACTGGCTGTTTTAGAAATTTCACTCTCGTTTGATAATGCCATCGTGAATGCAGTGGTCTTAAAAAAAATGACCCCTATATGGCGCAAAAGATTTTTAACTTGGGGTATGTTGATTGCTGTTTTCGGTATGCGATTGGTTTTTCCGCTGGCCATTGTGGCAATCGTGGGCAAGATTGACCCATGGTCGGCACTCGTCCTGGCCGCGACAAAGCCCGATCAATACGCACAACTCATGCTTTCGGCCCACTTGTCGGTATCCGCTTTTGGTGGGGCTTTTCTGTTGATGGTGACATTGAACTTCTTTTACGATGCCACTAAAGATAATCATTGGATTCCAAGCATTGAAAGAGTGTTTTCTAAATTGGGTCGCATTCAAGCGATTGAAATGGCAATTGCCTTGGTCACCTTGATGGTGATCGCAAGCTTTTTGCCAAGTACTGCCGAACAACTTACATTTATGAAGTCTGCCATGAGCGGGGTCATTACCTATGTCATTGTTGGGGGTATTGGTTCGTTCTTAGAGGCCAGTGAAGACAATATCAAGGATGTGCACAAGGCCAGCGCAGGGATGTTTTTATATCTAGAAGTTCTAGATGCGTCATTCAGTTTTGATGGTGTCGTGGGGGCTTTTGCGATTACACACAATCTTTTTATCATTATGATCGGTCTTAGTATTGGTGCATTTTTTGTACGAAGTTTGACCATTTTATTTGTTGAAAAAGACACTCTGGGTGAATTTGCATACTTAGAGCACGGGGCTTTCTATGCCATCGGGATTTTAGCTTCAATCATGTTGGTGGATCCTTTTTTACATATTCCTGAATGGGTGACGGGGTTATTAGGTGGCGTGGTTATCGTTGTCGCCTTTATTTGGTCTGTGAAGTTTGCTCCCAGAGAATTGTCCAATAAGAAGCCAGAATAACTATCAAGGCGCCGGTCATTTGGCGCAGATTCAGGCTTTCTGTTAAAAACAGAGAGCCAAATAAAAACGCAAAAGGTGATTCTAATAAGAAAAGCATGCTCGCAGTCGTATTGCTTAGCACACGCTGTGTGCGCACTTGAATATAAAATCCAATCAAGCTTGAGCCAATCGCCAATGATAAGATTCCGAACCAAGGCAGCCATTGTTCTGTCTGAAAATTCAGCCGAGGTTGAATAATCAGCATTGGCAGCACCACAGCAAAGGACCATAGGGATTGCATATTGCTAAAGCGAAAAGGATCTTTCACCTTATTCGAAATTCGCCCAATATAAATAATATGAAAGGCCCCCATAAACGAACAGGCCAGTGTCCACAGATCCCCTTTGTTCACTTCGGAAGGGGTGACGCCCACAAGTAAGAGAGTGCCAATAAGTGCTAGCAGAACATAAAGATAAAGGGTCAGTGTCACTTTGTGTTTGAACACCAAGTGACTGATTACGGGAACTATGATGACATATAGAGTGGTGATAAAACCGCTATTGGTGGCCGTGGTATATTGTAGACCTATGGTTTGCATGATCAGCATCCCACCCAGCAAAACACCTGCTAAAATGGAATACTGAAAGTCAAACTTGCTTGGAAGTCGTGGTTTTTTGAAGTTGAGAACATAGTAAATGGCTTCACCCAAAATAAAAGCAATGATGTAACGATAACCTAAAACCTCTGCAACAGTGAAGCTGCGAAGCCCCCATGTCGCCGACACAAAACCGAAGCCCCAAAGTGCTCCGGCAAGTATAAGTTCAATGACGGCCCGTTTCTTAGTCAAATGCTTCAGCCCAGATGCGGGATTTGTCGATCCCATCGAGTTCGATCAATTGATGTTTAACTTCTTTGATCATGCCGCCATTCCCGCACATATAAAATGTGGTCGGAATATTTTTATAATCAAATTCGTTTAAGAAATGCTGGATATAGCCTTTTTTACCTGTCCAAGCTGTTTCGGGACGGCTTAAGACAAATTCGTAGGTAAAGTTATTGATCACTTTAGCGAGTGCATCGAGTTCATCTTTTAAATACATATCTTTTTCACTGCGAACACCGAATAACATTCTGTATTTCAAGAGCGGATATTGTTCTTTTTTTGAAAGCAAATAACATAAGTGCTGTGATAGTCCTGTGCCGGTGTTTAAGAAAACAATTTGCTCGGTCGGTGGCTCTTGGAAGAAGACTTTTCCGAAGGGGCCTGTGAGTTGGACATCAGCACCTTCATTCATTGCCCATACATAGGTCGAGGCCAAGCCATTATCTACGAACTTAAAAAGTAAGCGAAATCCGGTTTTATCTTGCTCTGCTGAAGCAATAGAATAGGCACGCAAAGCGGGCTTTCCCGTGGCTTGAGGGACATGAAGCATTACAAATTGACCTGCTCGGAATGCAAATTCAGTTGGTTGAGTGGTCTTGATAACTAACTCACGGACTGTGGGTGTGTGATCAATGATTTTTACTACTTTCATCTGGTACAATGTACGTGCCGAAGACATATTTCCTCACTTTGAATACGCTCTAATGAATAATCCGAAAATCATAGAGAGTCCAATATTTTAGCTTGAGCAGAACAAGGATCTCATTTTAAACTAAGATATCTTACAGCTAGAGGGGCATCTTGATGAAATTTTTAAGCTTTTTGATTGTTTTTGCTGCGTTGATCCCAGCGTTTGCTCAACAAGAGGGCGATACCTCAGATATTGTGAGTGAAGAATCTTCTGCTGCAAAAAACTCAAACTCTCAATTGGCTAAAAATGCAGATTATACGAAGGGTCTCTTTTTTGATCAAATTGGCCATGGTGTTCAACTGTCTCCGGTACAACTTGAATATGATATGACCCGCGATAGTGGTGCCACGCTGCAAATCGGGAATGTGCTTTTCACTGAAAAGAATTTTTTCTTTTCAGTACTTCCGCTAGGTAAGGCCCACCCGGACTTGGCCTCTGTCCTATCTAAAGATGAAGCTGAACGTTATGCATTGGTGATGCGTTGGTCAGAACCTCTGATCACGCACGGCATGGTCGAGATGATTTCAAAAACCGGCGAGGTTTTATGGAAGTATGATATCAATGCTGAAATGTTGAAGGCATGGAAGGGGCGGCTCGAAAATTGGCGCGTAGCTTTGAAGCAAAAAGGTAAAAATGCAGGCGCCGGTGGTTTATTTGCAACTCAGTATGTACGAACAGATTTAAATGAAAAAGAAATTCCATTATGGAATCAAAAAGATATTTTTCGTTTCTGCATAACAAAATCAGAAGGCCGCGCACAGACGCGTATGTGTTCGCGTTGGTATGGAACGAAAACAAGTGCAGATAAAAAAATTGAAATGGGCAAAGCTCGTGTAGATACAGTCACGCCCCGTGTGTTGATACAAGGCGAGAAAGCTGAACTGAAAAGTGATAAGGTTGTCTCTTCAGATGCGCCGACTAGTTTTTTTGCAGAGCTTTTAGGGGGCGAGACTTACGAATTTGTTGCGGCTCCTTCGAAAATGAATTTGATGGATATTTCTGACACATCAAAGCCCAATGTATTGCGCATCGTGAGTTATGATGTGCGTCCAACGACAGCATCAACTGTGATGAATCCAGATGAGTACAGTGCAGTTACCAAGTTGCTGGGGTTTGAAGCGACCATCGGTGATAATCGTAAATTTTGGATTGCTAATTTAAACGTAGAAAAACCTCAAATATATTTGCCCGGACAGGGCGGTGGCGTTTTTAAGCAAAGATTCGTCATTTTGGATGTTCCAAGTGCTGCTGTTCGTCCTTACATGGATAAAAATACGCCGACTCAAACCTATACAAATGATTTCAAGTTATTCGGTCGCAAGCCAGTGGATGTAAAATTAAGCACAGATGAAAACTCGGTGGTGATTCAGTCTGAAGATCAAACTGAATTTCTTTGGTACTTCAAGGCCGAAGAACGTGG
>JANNCH010000192.1:0-2165 GCA_031386315.1 Pseudobdellovibrionaceae bacterium | reverse complement strand
GTGTCTTTGCTTTAACCAATAGCTCAAACGGCAGTTATGAGAGCGTACTCTCAGAACTCTTTAAAAGTTTAGAAGCATTTTTAAGGATGTACTTTGGTCTCAGGGCCAGGAAGGCCCTGAGAAAGGCATGCTCATGGATGGCCACACTATCGAATCCACCAATCACAGCTGTAAAAACACAACGCACCCCCCATCCCCACAAAAAGAGGAAAGAGGAAAGAGGCCACTTGTTAGGTCTCGTTGTGGACCCAACTCGCCAGATTGGAACTACATCGACTTTTTGCGTCAGACAAGAGCAGCGTTTCATCGACCTCGCTACGGCAAAATTCACTTGGCACAGACTTCGCAGTACAGAGTCATATATACACAATTTTGTACTCGGAGGTACTAAATGAGAACCACCCTTCTATCTATCATGATGATTTTTTCAGCAACTTCAGCCCACGCTTCTTTTCTTCCACCAACATCACCTCAGTCAAATCCTTCATTGATTTGCAACAATGCAGACATGGAAATCCCTGAAACCCATTTAGTGGTGGAAGTGGCTTCGGGCAATGAGGCAAATCCTTTCCCGTTTGTAACTGTTAGAAACGAATCTTTGAACAGAGAAAACAGCATTCTTTTTGCCAATACAGTGACTGAGCAAAGAACAGGCAACACAACTTTGTTGTTTAGCCAAGGCTTAGAAATGCAAGTAACTGGTGGCGCTGACGGCGTTGTAACTGGTGTTGTTCGTGTTGAACAAAATGGCAAACCAGCACAAGAATACAATGTGAACTGCCAAGTGATGTATTACTCAATGCCTGTTAAAGCAGATATGTAATTTTATTTAGATAATTAATCGTTACTAAAAAAGCCGCAGCAATGCGGCTTTTTTTATTTGTTCTCAGCTATATAGTCTCAGATTTTGAGCAAAAAAAAAGTCCGCATTCGCGGACCTTTTCAAAAATAAAAATCGGCACATTCGAATTATCGATTTTCAATTACAAAGCTGGAATTGTCGGAATCGTTTGACGAATTCTCACACGCAGAATTTCAAGACCTGGAAGTTTATCACCTTGTAGGTATTCCAAACTTGCGCCCCCACCAGTCGAGATATGGGTCATTTTATCAGCGAAGCCAGAAGCCTCAGCCGCAGCTGCAGAATCACCACCGCCGACAATCTTAACTGCTTTGCTACCTGCAATGGCTTCGGCCAAGCCGAAAGTTCCCTTTGCAAAAGCCGGCGCTTCAAAAACACCCATGGGTCCATTCCAAAAAATTGTACCCGCCTCTTTAACGGCTGCTGCATAATTTTTCAATGTTTGTGGACCGATATCCAAAGCCATCTCATTTTCGCCGATCACAACGTCTTTCGTTGTTTTAGCAGTTGAGACATCATTGAAAGCCGCAGCTGTTACGTGATCCACTGGAAGTAAAATAGTTTTGTCACGGGCCTCAATACGCTCGATCATTTCTTTCGCGTATTTTAGTTTGTCATTTTCAACCAATGATTTACCCACTGGCTTACCCATGGCTTTTAAAAATGTATAGGCCATGGCGCCACCAATGACGAAACCATCTACAACATCCATCAAGCGCTCGATCACAGCAATCTTGTCAGAGACCTTTGCCCCACCCATCACCGCAATATAAGGACGTTTTGGATTTTGTAACAAAGAATCGAGCATCGTGATTTCTTTTTCGATCAATAGTCCGATCCCTTTGTCTTTCATGATCGAAGGCAAAGCATGGATCGTCGAATGCGCACGGTGTGAAGCACCGAAGGCATCATTAATATAGATGTCAGTGTAATTCGCAATTTTTTGTGCAAACTCTGTCGAGTCTTTAGTTTCGCCCTCTTCAAAACGAACATTTTCAAGAAGGATCAACTGATCTTTTTTCAAATTAGAAAGCAATACTTTCGGAGCATCCGAATCGGGCTCATCTACCAATATTACTTCAACACCCAACAACTCTTGAATACGCTCGGCCACAGGCTCTAGAGAGTATTCTTTGTCGTCTTTTGTTTTTGGACGGCCCAAGTGCGAAGCCATCACGATCTTCGCGCCCTTTTCCATCAAAAACTTCACAGTTGGCATAGCCGCAGTGATGCGGTTGTCATCAGTGATACGGCCCTTTTCCATGGGTACGTTTAAATCAAGACGTAAAAAAACTGTCTTTGG
>JANNCH010000030.1:0-1865 GCA_031386315.1 Pseudobdellovibrionaceae bacterium | reverse complement strand
GCAGACTCTTCAAGTGTTGCTTTAAAAGCTTCGATCAACTGGGTCGGAAGTTTGCGAATGAAACCCACAGTGTCTGTGACAACTGCAGGTGGTCCGTCGGGTAAAAAGATCTTACGAGTTGTGGGGTCCAGGGTTGCGAAGACCTGATTCTTGGTCATGACCTGTGCGCCCGTTAAGCGGTTGAGCAAAGAGCTTTTCCCAGAATTTGTATATCCAATCAAAGCAAAACTTGGAATTTCGTGACGTCTGCGGGACTGTCTATGTTGTGCGCGATTTTTACTGACGTCTTCTAATTTTTTGCGGATCAATGCAGCTTTTTCACGGGCCCGGCGACGATCATTTTCGAGGGCGGACTCGCCCGGACCACGTGTGCCAATACCACCACCTTGACGGGAAAGGGATCCCATCCAGGCATCGACCATGCGGGGCATTTGATCCAATAACTGCGCAAGTTCCACTTGAAGTTTTCCTTCAAAGGTTTGGGCACGCATGGCAAAAATATCTAGTATCAATTGATTGCGATCAAGAATGCGGGCCTTGATAATTTGCCCTAAATTTCGTTGTTGGACTCCCGAGAGTTGATGATCGACAACTACAAGGTTTGCATTGGATTCGCGAACCATCTCTGCGATTTCATCGACTTTTCCTGTGCCAATCAGTGTTGCCGGATTCCATTGCGGCAGGGTTTGGATGACAGACCCAACGACTTCGCCGCCGGCGGCACCGACAAGCTCTTCAAGCTCAAGTAAGTTTTCTTTTATTTCTGAGAGGGCTTCGGTCTTGAGGCCGACACCGATGACTATGGCGCGATCGTTGGCTTTGATATGAGAAGTTGTACTCAAATTCCCTAGGCTCCTTGTTAGAACGATACGTTATTTCAAGACGTGTCTCACTAGTACCTAACTATAAGTCTAGCACCACTTTTTAAAAAACCAAGAGAAAAATTCCAGTGCCAAAAGAGTGCAAAAAGGTCTAGGTCGTTAGCGAGGCTGAACTTTGAGCCAATCGTCCATGACCCTCTCTAGGATGTCCATGGGAAGGGCTCCATGTCGTAGAAGCTCGTCATGAAATGTGCGCACATTGAACTTGTTACCCAACGCAGTGCTTGTTTTTTGGCGAAGTTCTTTGAACTTCAATTGGCCTACTTTGTAAGCCAACGCCTGTCCTGGCCAGCTGATATAACGATCGATTTCAACTTCAGTTTCTAGCTGAGATTTTGGCATTTTACTGAGCATATAATCGATGGCTTGCTTACGGCTCCAGTTTTTAAAATGTATTCCTGTGTCGACGACAAGGCGAACCGCTCGCCACATTTCATATGAAAGTTGTCCGTATTTTGAATAGGGATCTTGATAAAAGCCGACTTCTTCGCCAAGGCTTTCTGCATACAATCCCCAGCCCTCTACATAAGCAGTGTAGCTGCCCTCAGTGCGAAACTTGGGTAGATTTGCAAGTTCCTGTGCACGTGCAATTTGCAAGTGATGTCCCGGGACGGCCTCATGCAGAGTGAGTGCTTCCATGCCCCATTTAGGGCGGGCCTTTAAGTCGTAAGTATTTGCAGTGAAATAACCTGCGCGACCAGCTTCAAGACTGCCGCCTTCATAATAGGCCGTGGGTGAGTCTTTGGCTTTGAAAGCTGGCATTTCGCGAATGCCGTAGGTCAGTCGGGGAAGTTCAACAAAAAGTTTTGGCAATTCAGCATCAATGCGTTTGGCGATATCACGGTAACCACGCATGAGATCTTCGGCTGAAGAATAATAAAACTGTGAGTCTGACATAAGGAATTTGTTAAAAGCCTTAGCGTCACCTTTGAATTTTGCCTTCGCGCGAACCTCATCCATGGCAAGGCTGATACGCACGACTTC
>JANNCH010000020.1:0-2406 GCA_031386315.1 Pseudobdellovibrionaceae bacterium | reverse complement strand
AAAAAAACGCCGGGTCCTTTGATTGTTTTCATTCTTAGCTCTTTTCTACGGTGGTCCAAGCAGAACCATTTTTCGAAGATTTGACAACGGCATCGACCAAGGCCATCCCGCGAAAACCATCATGAACATTCGGGAATTGATACAGAGGTGTCGCCAGACTATTTTTTTGTGCGATAATAGTTTGTGCAAAATTTTTATAAATATTGGCGAAAGCTTCAAGGTATCCTTCGGGATGCCCAGCTGGGGTGCGCAGATTGGCCAAAGTTTCATGGTGTAAATAACTATTGCCTGCGCCCATATGTAAAATCTCATGGGGACGATGGGGCCATAGTATTTTTAATATATTGGGCTGCTCGTGGCTCCAGTGTAGACCACCTTTTTCGCCGTACATTGAAATTTGAATTGAGTTGTTTTCGCCATTGCTGATTTGTGAAACGGCTGCAACACCCTTAAGGCCCTTATCAAAGCGTAACAGTACAGTGGCGTCGTCATCGAGCGTGCGACTATCGACAAAACTTTGTAGATCCGCAAGTAATTCGGTGACATGTTGGCCACTAATAGTTTCGGCTAAGTGAACGGCGTGTGTGCCGATATCACCAAAACAGCAGCTGGCGCCCGAGCGTGTGGGGTCGGTTCTCCAGCTAGCTTGTTTGTTATCAGTGCTTTCGATATTTTCTGATAGCCAACCTTGGGGATACTGCACGACCACTTTGCGCAGTCTTCCTAATTTTCCCGAAGTCACAATCGCACGGGCTTCCATGACGGCAGGATAGGCCGAGTATGTATAGGTGAGGGCTAAATGTCGACCAGTTTTCGTCACGATATTGCGCAGTTCGCGGGCTTCTTTTAAATCAAAAGAAAGTGGTTTGTCGATGATCACATCAAAGCCCATTTCGAGGGCCATTTTTGCAGGTGCGAAGTGCAAATGATTCGGAGTCACGATGCTGACGACTTGGATTCCATCGCTGCGTTTTTTTTCATTCGAAAGCATCTCTTCGTAAGAGGTGTAAATGCGATCCGAAGCAAGGCCTAGTTTGGCTCCGCTCGCGCGCGCTTTTTCTTTGTCAGAACTCAAAGCGCCTGCGGTGATTTCAAAAAGTCCATCCAGGCGTGCGGCCATGCGATGAATGCCTCCGATGAAAGAGCCCTCGCCGCCACCAATCATTCCGATGCGAAGTGGTTGATGTAGTTGCAAGCTACTTCTCCTCTTTGAATTGTACGGCGAAAAAGATTATTACAAGAAATGCAAAGCCAGTAGGCCATAGCCAAAATGATTTCCACAATTCTGGAGTCAAACTTTTGCCATCTGCCAATCCAAGATAGTAATTATAGAGATGTCCTGAAATTTGCGCACCAATCAACATGCCCACACCGTAAGTGACAAAAACTAAAAAGCCCTGGGCCTGTGAGCGAATGTCGGCGGAGGCTTTGCGATCCACATAGATTTGGCCTGTGACAAAAAAGAAATCGTAACAAATTCCGTGCAAGGCGATACCAATCAAGATCATGCTGGTAACGCTTTCAGGGGCACCGAATGCGAACAGGGCATAGCGAACGACCCATGCGAGCATTCCCACCAAGAGCATTATTATAACTCCCAATGAGCGAAAGAAATAGGGCATTGCTAGCATAAATAAAAATTCAGACATCTGGCCAAAGCTCATTTTAAAGCCCGGGTCTGCGATGCCAGAGCTGCTCACAAAAATCGGTGCAAAATTATAATAGGCAGCAAGTGGAATGCAAATCAGCAAAGAGCTTACAATGAAAGTCCAAAACGAGCGGCCTTTGAGTTTTGCCAAAGCTGTAAGACCCAAAATTTCACGAGCACTGACCGGGGCTTGATTGGCCTTAGGGGGCGTGTGCGGCAGAGTGAAACTATAAAAGCCTAAACAAAGTGCAGCGATTCCTCCGGCATAAAGTGGGATTGGAGTTTGATCTGCGTGCAAAACGGCACTTACTAAAATACCCGCTAAAATCCAACCTATGGTTCCAAAAACACGAATCACCGGGAATTGTTTTTCTTGATCTTGAATATTTTGAAATGCAATCGAGTTACTCAGACCTAACGTCGGCATATAGCAAAGCATGTGTACGAAAAGCAGGGATAAAAATACGATGGGTTTATCGCTGAAGGCAGGCGTCGCCAGCAAGGCCAGTCCGCCACCGATATGTAAAAAGCCTAGAACTTTTTGTGCGGCAAAGTATCTATCGGCAATAAGACCCAAAAAGAAAGGCGCTAAAATCGCAGCCACCGGACTTGCTGTATAGGCCCAGTGGGTGACGTCATTCATGCCGATTGCGGTCATATAATTACCGATGGTCACATACCATGCACCCCAGGTAAAAAATTGCAAAAACATCATGATCGACAATCGAGAAGTGATCGAAGATTTCAAAGCAAACTCC
>JANNCH010000003.1:0-4018 GCA_031386315.1 Pseudobdellovibrionaceae bacterium | reverse complement strand
CAAAGACGATGGCAGAGTGGCTGCTGAAGCCGTGTTCACTTTCGGGCTTTTTGATATGAAGCTTCGCAAGATCATTGAGCCCACAGAGGCTTGGAAAAAAGCTTTGGGTATTTCAAAATAGCAGGTATTTTTGAATCAATTATAAGGTTATCTAAAACTTGATCAGTCTGTAAGTACTTGTTTATACGGTTAAATTATGTATTTCTTAAGGGGCGTTTGCGTTTAGTAAGATTCGACTGAGATGCTTTCTGTTTATCTTGCGAGGTCGGTAAAATATCATATAATACAACTAGCTTAGCTCTTGAATAAGTTAGGAATGACATATGAATTCAAACTCTAGACTAAAAAAATCTTCTGACAACAATTCTGAAAATTTGTGTATTTCATTTTTTCATGCTGCACAGAAAATTTCTGAATACGGTAAAGCCCTCGGAATTCGTATTACACCTGCGATTGATTCTACGCTTCCAGAGTTTCGTAAGCTTTCATCAAATGATCAGCAATCTGCAGTAGAAAAAATTGAAGCCAATTTAGATGTTTTTGCGTCCGTCGTTGCTTCAGGCGGAAAGCTCACTAGTCCCAATACGATTGCTTGGATGGCCTGCCAAAAGTTAGGTTATACGCCACCTTCAGATTTTTTTAGCAAATTGACGGATGAAGATGTTATCGAAATATATTCTAAAGATGGCTTACACCAATTTGCCAATTTAAAATTTTTCGAAATTTGCAGTTACACACTAGAGCAGCTTTACACTTTGCCTTGGCACGCCCTCTGGCAGCGCGAAGAAAAAGACGTAGCACTGCTTATGAGTCTTCCGGGGGTAGTGCTATCGCCAGACCACAACGGTACTTTGGAAGTGTTAAGTAGGGATCAAAAAGTGAAAGAGAGTGCTTCACCATTTAAATATGAAACGAGATATCAAATGCGTTTTATTGCGCCCTTGATATGTCGCGATACTCATAAAAAAATGGGTATGATAGTCTCAGAACGAGCGCTGCTAGAAGGTCCTCTTCTAAGTCCATCCGAAGAAGAGGCCCTTTTGGAAAGTTTTTATCAAGAACAAGAATCAGTGGGTTTTTCAGCCGACCTTACGCTTGTCTGATAGAAGCGCTGCTTTTTCTTTGCACTGATCTAGTACACGTAGATACATGTCAGCTGTCGTTTCTATGTTATTGATAATTCCTGGCATTTCTTCTTTAGGTATTGTTTCGATTGCTTTAATTGCTTCTGCAACGTGTGCTTCATCTTCACCTATATGTATATCCAAAAAGCGAGTTGATGCTTTTGGATGGTGCTTTTTTACGGCATCTCTGATTTTTTCTCCATATTCAACAGCTACACCCTCTAATGGCAAAACCCAGCCCATCAAAAGTTGTGATGATTGGTTTTGAACTTTATAAAACTGAGTCGCATAAAATGCAGTCGTCATTGGAAACTCGCCAATAGTTTGTATATCCCAACCAAGGTCTTTCAAGTCACGAACAGCTAGCAGTTCGTGTCCCTTTTCTTCAGTTGCGTGGATAGCAAATCTTCTATGTAAAGCAGACTGTTCCATCGTCGCGTGCGAGGCTGCCATTAAAAGCAGACGTGTTGACCGAGATGTATAAAAATAACTTTGAGCTAGCCAGCAAGAGTAAAAATTCAAGTCGTGCCATGGGTATTCCATGATAGTTGATAGTTTAGACATTGCTTCTTGATAGCTTTTTGACAGCATTTTTGCTCCTTTGTTTAGTTAAACTAATTTTTGATGACACCTCATCGGTGTAAACTCTTTTTTTATAAAGAGGGTAAATAATTAAATGTTTGTGCCGATACTTGTTTTGAGGAGACAGGCATGAGTAGATTAGAAAAATTAGACCCGACATTAGAATATCATTTTTTTGAAAACAAAGCTTTTATCGATGATTTCTCGACGGAGGTCCGTAAAAAGGCATTTGCTTTGTGGCAAACCGAGTGGGAAATGATTTATAAAAGTTTAGAAAGCAAAAAGCTGCCCTCAGCAGAAGACTTTCAAAGCTATGATTTGGTAAATTGTCTTTTTTCAAACAACGAAATTGTTGGTCTAACGGGACATAGATTTATCAATTTGCAAGATCCCATCAGTTATGAGACAGAATTTGTGAAATCTCTTGGCAAAGAATTTTTAGATAAAATATATCCTTTGGGTCTGACAAGGTTAATGACCTTTGAAACACTATTGGTTTCACCACAATATCGTAAGTCTTGCTATCCAGTTCCTGTTAGTTTAATTCTTACTCATTTAGCAAATATGATTTTTTCAAGTACACCAGCACATTCAATTGTAGCTGCCGGACGCTGTGATTATAAGGTTGGCGAAATGGGCCAACGTATTGGCTATGAGCTAATTTTGCCTAAACAGAAATTCCGTGTATTTACTTGTGACTTAGTAGTACAGCGAAATAAACATATTATGTACCCGCAGTATGAAGATTGGCACATTGCAAATGAGCTGTGGAAAGCAGGCACTGGACACTTTAATGAATCCTACGTTTCCACTCAGACTTTTGCTCAGCCGCAAAAAATTGCAAAAGCTGCTTAAAAATACATTTTTCAAATTGTGGAAGTTTGGACACTCGGTCTAAATTTCGACGATTGTTTTCTACATATACAATTTAAGGTAGGGGTGTTTTGTTTTGTGTTCAGGATAGAATGCAGCGGTCGTGTTTAAAAGTTTGACAAAAAAATCGAATTTTTTCTGCCATACTTTCTAAATTTCTTTTGGCATGGTTTCTAACTTGTTGCGATTCACTTGTTAAGTATGGTCGAGAACCTGCCGATATTTTCTTTGAGGTGAGCTTATGCAAAAGCAGTATTACATTTCTTTCGAAGGTTCGCACATTGGTCCGTATTCAATCGATGCCATCGTGAATCGCATCGAAGGCAAAAAAAGCCAGTGGACAGATTATGTCTATGATGAAGCTGTGGGCGAATGGGTTATGCTTTTAGAGCATCCTGAATTTGCATCACAGAGTTCTAAAAAAGTAATGGCTACTTTTCCACCAAAGCCGGCTGAAGATGGCAAATTGCGTGAAAAAGAGTGGTTCGTCCTTAAAGAAGGTAACAACTACGGCCCCTATTCAAAACTAGAACTAGTGCAAATGCTTCAGGAGCGCAGCCTATATGAATACGACTATATCTGGCATCATGGCATGAGTGCTTGGAAGCGAGTGGCAGAGCTCACTGACTTTTCTAAAGACAGTATTCGTGATTTGAAAGAATCTCCGAATTCGGATGTTTCAGAAATTTTCTTCAGACGTCGTCATGCGCGTGCGCAGTACGGTGCTTCTCTGATCGTTCATAACAATAAATCTGTTTTTAATGGAAAAACAATCGAGATCAGCGAGGGTGGGGCCGGTGTCATGGTCGAGAGCCCAGACCTTCAGCCAGGTCAGACAGTGTTTTTACACTTTCAACCAGGTAATGGCGTTCCACCGTTCAATGCTGTTTGCCAAATCGTCAGCAAACAATTTGTACGTGAGCCAGCGGCTTCTCCAAAAACACGCTACGGCGTGAAGTTCACAAGTATCAGCCACCATGTGCGTGAGTCGATCTTGAACTACACTGCGAAAGCGGCATAAAATGAAAAAGCTGTTGGGTCTTTTGTTAGCGGCGGGGGCATTGTCGGCGTGTTCACAAAACGTCAACTTTGGTCTGCCGGATACAAGCAACAGCTACTCTAGTTCTGTGGCTTACAATAACAAAGTTGATATCATTTGGGTGATGGATAATTCCTCTTCGATGAAGCAACATCAATCGACGCTGAGTCAGCAAGTGCCTTTGATGGTACAGAAGCTCAATGAGTTAAAGCTGGATTATCATATGGCTGTGATTACGAGCAGCATGGGTAATGGTGGTGATGGCGGAAAATTTGTTGGGTCTAAGTTTCTAACGAACTCTACGCCAAGCGTAAGTGAAGCTTTAGCCAGTATGTTAGTAGTAGGTGAAACAGGTGGAAATTTAGAGCGCGGCATTGATTCATTGCTAGCTGTACTTTCG
>JANNCH010000410.1:0-6353 GCA_031386315.1 Pseudobdellovibrionaceae bacterium | reverse complement strand
ATGGTTAGTAAAGTGTTGGGCTCGGTTCAGGGCAAAGTATTAGACATTGAACTTAAATATGCTGCACTTAAAATGCGTGAACCCCGTGTTTTGGAACTTCGTGAAGCACAAAGCCTCACATCAAAAGAAAAGACAGAACTTAAAAGCCTCGAACGCGAACGCGAGTCGGTTATTAAATTTATTGGTAAGCATTTCGTCGAACACCGTTGGACAATCCAAGCCATTGAAAAATACGTACAAAGCACCGATCCAATTTTGGCAGACAATGCCCAATATATTCAAAAAAATCTTGGCATCAATGAAGAGTACAAAAGCGCTTATCCTGCATTGAGAAGCGTTAGACGTCCCACTGTGGACGAAATCGCTGACATCTATAATGGCGTCGACCCAAGACTTTCATTCTCTGAAAAATCATTGGCTCGCACGGCAATGCTCGATAAATCTATTCAAGTACAGCATATCAGTAATTTGTTTCGTCGTATCTCTAGCATTGCCGGTGATAACGCTTTTGAAGCTATTTACAAAACTGCCGTTGGCCAGCTTTTTTCTAAAATAAAAGGCTTTGGTTCTTTGCTACGAAGCAATCCAAATGCCTCAAAAGACACCACGATTCTTGCTAACGAGACAGCTATTCTTAAAGAAATCAAAGGTATCGTCGATGACAATTACGCCATTGGCTCGCACTACCCTGGTATTCGCAAAATTCTCGAGACTGAACTAAATACCCAGCAAAAATTTGAACTGATGATGCAGCTGAGCGCACAGTTTGATTCTGTCAACGGAATTCCTGTTTTCATGACTACGTTGGCTCGAAGATCCGACGCCTTCCCCGTTTGGACAAGCCTAAAAGAATACGTTGAAAAAACATATCCAAAAGAAGTGATGACACAATCATTGACACTTTTGCAAGTGATGCAAAAAGCTGAGACCTCACGCGAAAATGGCTTGTTGCCTTCAGTATTTGACCCTCAGCGCGCAATCACATTTAAAGCGGCTCGTACTAGTCTTATAGTAGCCTTGTCTGCGATAGCAGCATGGTACTTCTACAACAGTCATGACAAAGACAAAGAACCAAAAATTCAAGAGCCCGCTAAAGATGGCGCGCAGTCGGACCAAACAAGCTTCAACCAAGTCATTGATAAGTTGTCGACGATGTCAGATGCAGAGTTAAAAGCCACTTTCAAAATTTAATTATATTACTTTTATAGAAGCCCTAGGTCGAGGCTTCTACGTCTATTTCAAACTAGATTTCAAAAGTTCTTTCGCGCTGAGCTATCGATGGCACAGCAGGCGCTTCAAGCAGAACCTTAGCAAAAACATCGCTGTCCACATTGCCACCCGAAAGTACAATTCCGATTTTGCGATCCTGATGAAGATGTTTTTCTTTGATGTATGCAGCCAAAGAAGCAGCCGCCGAGCCTTCAGCCACATTATGAGTATCTGAAAACAGTATACGCATGGCCTCTTTAATCGATGGCTCACAAACTTTCACAATACGAGAAACTTTCTTTTGAATCATTTCAAATGCATAGGGATTCGGCTTACGACAAGCCAAACCATCGGCCAGTGTCCACTCAACATCGTGGCAGACCAGCTCACCTTGCGAAAAAGAATTCGCATAGGCCGGGGCTTTTTCAGAAACTACTCCGACAATTTCAGTTTTCAAGCCCATAAGGTCGCGCACCAAAGCCATCGCACATACCCCCGATCCCTGCCCAATCGGAACATAGACAACATCTAAATCCGGACATTGCGTGAAGAACTCATAGGCATAGGTCGCAACACCCAAAAGAATATTTTTATGGAAGGCCGGGATATAGTGATAATGAAGTTGATCAGCCAAGTACTGCGCGTACTCGACAGCCTCTTGAAAATCTTGGCCATACTCAATAAGATCCGCCCCCAGAGCTTTCATGGCCAAGTTCTTTTCTTTCGAATTACCAAACGGCACTACGATCTTAGTAGCCAAATTATATTTTGCCGCAGCCAATGCAATTGACTGACCGTGATTACCACGGGTCGCCGCGACTACCCCCTCTAAATCGGGGTTTTCTTGAGCCAAATGATGAATATAATTAAGGCCGCCCCGCACTTTAAACGAACCTACGGGCAAATGATTTTCATGTTTCACCCACATCTGAGCCCCAAAACGGGCCTGCAAAAGCGGCCAGGCATACTGGGGCGTCGGCGACAGCGTTTGGTATACCAAATCTGCCGTCTTTTTAAGCTCTTCGAGAGTGATCTGACATGACATACTCATTTTCTAACCCGAATCCTTGAAAAACGTCTACAGCCACTTGCATTTAACCTATGCGTCACGCAACTGGGCTGGAATTTTCTTTCCAATCTTCTTTTGCACTTATGCATACTTTTGTGGTACTTCGGATTGTTCAAATAGCAACTACGAGCCTATCTGAAAATTGCAAATGCAATGCAAGAGAAGGATGACATACTCTATGTGTGTCGACGACAAACAACGCAGCAGTTGCAGTTTTCGGATAGGCTCGCAAACAAAAGGTAAAGTTATGTCCAAAAAATGGAACATCAATACCGTTCGAAATATCGGTATTTCCGCACACATCGATTCAGGAAAGACCACACTTTCTGAGCGTATTCTTTTTTACGGTGGTCGTATCCATGCGATTCACGAAGTTAAAGGTAAAGATGGCGTTGGCGCCACAATGGACTCTATGGATCTCGAAAGAGAAAAAGGGATCACCATCCAGTCAGCTGCCACTCAGGTTCAGTGGAAGGACTACACAATAAATCTGATCGATACACCGGGACACGTGGATTTCACAGTTGAAGTGGAACGTTCACTGCGCGTTCTTGATGGTGCGATCTTGGTTCTTTGCGGTGTCTCTGGGGTTCAATCTCAGTCCATCACCGTGGATCGTCAGATGAAGCGCTACAGCGTTCCTCGTTTGGCCTTCATCAACAAACTAGATCGTCAGGGCGCGAATCCTTTCCGCGTAAAAGACGCTTTGATAGAAAAATTACGTTTGAATGCTGTTATGGCGAACATCCCAATCGGATTGGAAGACCAACACCGTGGGATTGTTGATCTTGTCCAAATGAAAGCTTTCGTAAATGAAGGTGACAGTGGCGAGATCATCAAAGAAATTCCAATTCCAGAAGACTTGGTTGAACAAGCTAAAGAATACCGTCACATTTTGATTGGCGCCCTTGCTGACGTTGATGATGTTGTAGGCGAAAAATTCTTGATGGAAGAAGAGCCAACTCTTGAAGAGATTAAAGCGGCAATGCGTAAAGGCGTTATCAGCTTGAAATTGGTTCCAGTATTTTGCGGGTCTGCATTTAAAAATAAAAACGTTCAGCATTTGTTGGATGCAGTTACTTATTATTTGCCAACTCCAGCTGAAAAAACTGAAACAGCTTTGGATCTAAACAAGGGTGAAGAAAAATTTCCGTTGTTTCCAGACAATGACAAACCGTTGGTGGCCCTTGCATTTAAATTGCAAGAGACTCAATTCGGTCAGTTAACTTATATGCGTGTTTACCAAGGCCAAATGTCCAAAGGTAATTTCATCATCAATCAGACGAATAAAAAATCTGTGAAAATCCCACGCCTCGTGCGTATGCACTCAGAAAAAATGGAAGAGATCGACACAGCTTACGCGGGTGATATCATCGCCGTATTCGGCATCGATTGCGCATCAGGTGACACTTTCTGTGACGACAGAATCAATGCCTCTATGCAATCTATGCACATTGCAGACTCTGTTATCAGCTTGGCGATTGCTCCGAAAGATAAAGCGGGATCAAACAACTTCACAAAAGCTTTGCAGAAGTTCCGTAAAGAAGATCCTACTTTCCGTGTACACCGTGATGATGAGTCGAACGAGACAATCATCTCTGGAATGGGTGAGCTTCACTTAGAAATCTACATTGAGCGCATGAAGCGTGAGTTCGCGTGTGAAGTGATCGTGGGTCAACCACAGGTTGCTTACCGTGAAACAATCGCTGCCGGTGCTGAATACGAATACACTCACAAAAAACAAACCGGTGGTTCGGGTCAGTTTGCAAAAATCTCTGGAAGCATCAAACCATTGGGTCCTCAAGAAGATGGCAAGACATTCCTATTCAGCAATAACGTTGTGGGTGGTCGTATTCCAAAAGAATTCATCCCAGCTGTTGAAGAGGGCTTTGAAGAACAGTGCACTAAAGGTCCATTGATAGGTTTCCCAATCGTGGGTGTTGAAGTCGAACTAGTCGACGGCGCGTACCATGATGTGGATTCATCTTATATGGCCTTCAAAATTGCGGCGATGGCGGCAATGCGTGAAGTATATATGAAAGCTAAACCAACAGTTCTAGAGCCAATCATGAAGCTTGAAACAACTGTTCCAGAAGAATACCAAGGTCCTGCGACTGGTCAGATCAATCAGCGTCGTGGTGTGGTTTTGGGCACAACAACAATTGAAGGCAACGTAACTATCGAGGCCGAAGTGCCTTTGACAGAAATGTTCGGTTATTCAACTGACTTGCGCTCTGCTACAAAAGGCAAAGGTGAGTTCTCAATGGAATTCGCTAAGTACTCTGCAGCACCTCGTAACGTTCAAGACGAACTTGTTAAGAAATACCAAGCTAAACGTTTGGCTGAACAGAAATAGGTACGCCGTTCCTTTTTGCACTACGCTGCAACATTAGTAACTTCAAAAGCCCCGTGGAAACACGGGGCTTTTTTTTGGGGTACGCCGTTCCTTTTTGCACTACGCTGCGCCATCGGTACACCCGGCACGAAGGCGAATAGAAAACCAAGTGTCTAAGTAATTCTTTTGCCATTAACTCACCTTTTTAATTGGCTTTGGAAGATCACCAATACTCTTACGTGCCTTATACAAATCAACTGCTTTTTGAGCGTTGAGCCAAAAATCAGCCGTAGTTCGCAAAGCCGCACCTAGTTTTAAGGCCATTTCAGCAGTCACACTAGTTCGCTCATTAACAAGCCTATTGATGACCTTTACATCGCAGTCAATATGATCCGCCAATTGTTTTTGCGTCATTTTAAGTGGAATTAAAAACTCTTCACTTAAAATTTCACCAGGCGTTGTCGGTTTTCTTTGTTGGCTCATATGGCTCCTCACTTGTGATAGTCTATAATTTCCACTTCAGCTGGCCCTAAATCAGTCCAGATTAAGACCACTCTCTACTGATCGTTAATACGAACACTGTGTTTGCCTTTAAAGTTCCCCTTAAGGGCTTCCAACCTATTGTTCGGAGGAGATTTTAAATCCGACAAATTGGCCGCATACTGAAGCATATCTAACTTGCGCAAAGCCACTTTACTAAGGTTACACCAACCTACGAACTTTTTTACGACCCCTTTGTTGAATAGAGCTTCTGTAGAGTGGTCAGAAAATGATTGAATAGCCACGACTTAGTATACCTCTATAAGGTATACAGCGTGAAAGTATATTTTGACAGTGAGCGCTATTTATCAAGCTTAGAGCTAAAATCTTACTTTATTGCACTTTCGATCAATAAATTGGGACTAAAGAGCACCAGCTTCAACAAGAATACAATCGCCAGAGTCAATAGACCCAAGATCAAGAAAAGACTGGCTGTTTGATAATCTCTGTTGTTTTTGTTCTTCATTTAAGCGCCTCTCGCTGCGACAAAGCTAGTTCCAGAGAGCATTTAAGCATAAATTAAGCCAACCGACTTAATGCCAAGGAGACACAATGAATCGTCAAGAATTAGCACGAAAGATTTTTGAAATTTCTCATCTCACCGGCGAATTCAAATTGCGCTCTGGAGCCACCTCAAATGAATACTTCGATAAGTATCGCTTTGAAGCGCGCCCTGAGGTCCTCAGAGAGATTGCTAAACAGCTTGCTCAACTAATTCCGCATGGCACCGAAGCCCTTGCAGGCCTTGAAATGGGCGGCATTCCCATCGCAACAGCACTGTCTTTAGAAACAGGCTTGCCATGCGTATTCGTACGCAAAGAGGCGAAAGAATACGGCACCTGCCAATTCGCAGAAGGATTTGAAGTAAAAGGTAAAAAACTTTGCGTCATTGAAGACGTCATCACAACCGGCGGTCAAGTCGCACTGTCGACAGAAGACCTTAGAAAATTGGGCGCAAAAATAAGTCATGTACTTTGCGTGATACACAGAGGTGACGGTCAAGAACCGAAACTTGCCGCACTCGATTTAGAAATGAAAGCATTGTTCAATATGAAAGAACTCAAAGCTTAATCTGAATAAAAAATTAAGAAGACACGAGGAGCTTACCTCGCTTCAAAAATTCAAAAAGAGATTTTATCAAAACGAAGACCGAACCATCGTTCGCATTGTGTTCTTGCTAGGGTAGAGGGGCTTCCCCTC
>JANNCH010000409.1:0-1552 GCA_031386315.1 Pseudobdellovibrionaceae bacterium | reverse complement strand
GGGGTGGCAGCCATGCACCGTAAGCGACGGCCTGCGCCGCACCCCGCTTCATCAGCTTGGCGTAGAACGCGCGTTGATCCGCGAGCTGGGCCACGGGGATCATCTGCGACCAAGCCCCGCGCCGCATGATTGCGTTGCGTCTCGTGGCACTGAGCTTCACCGTTGGGACTGCAAGGCCAACTGGCATCATTTCAGGTGTTCCTTCGGCGTCACGGGCGGGACAGGGAACTCCTTGGGCCGGAAACCGACCTCGGCCAAGATTTCGGCGGCCCGCGCGCCCGACATGCGGGGCTCGGGTGCCGGGGCGGCGATCTGGACGCGCGGCGGCGAGTTGATGATTGCGGCGGTGACGCGTGCCGCGATGATGCGACCATACAGCGCCCCGGCATCGGGACGGGCCAGACGGCCCGACTGCGACCTCGGGCCGGTGGTCTGATACTCGGCCCACGCGCGGCGCAGCTCGTCCACCGAAACGCCACCCAACACATCGACCCAGCCCTCAAGTTCGATGGCCCGCAGCTCGTCGGGCGCGTCGTCCGTCCAGAACTGGGACAGAATGGACTGTGCCCGGATTGCGATGGCGGCCTTGCGACTGCGGGTTTCAGTCGCCGATTGCTGCGCCGATGATCCGGTTGAGGCGTTCGGCTGAATATCTGCCCTCGCGGGTCTGGCTTGGTCGTGCATCTTGCAACTCTCCAACTGGGGTGCGGGTGATTTTGGGGGTTTCAAGCGGCGGGGCTGCCTTGACTGCGGCCAGCTCCTGCATCGCTTTGGTGAAATAGGTGAAGGTGCTTGGCGGTCCGCCTCGCGTGCGGCGGGCCATGACCTCACGAATGACGGCAAGCTGTTCCGGTTCGGTAAGGTTGAGGTCGCCTGACCAGCGCACGGCTTCGGCCATGTCGGCCCCGGTTCCGATCCTCGTGCCGCCCCGGCCTGTCAGGCCGGAGTAATCGACACCGATGGCGTCGAGGATCTGATCCCTGAATGTCGCAATGCGCTGACTCGCGCCCGCGTCATTATCATCATCTTCTTCTCTTACTTTCTGAGACTCTAAGACTGGTTGAACAGACGTTGAACGTCCGTTGAACGTCTGTTGATCAGTGCCTTTGATTTCATTGCGTTTTTGGGCACTCTGCAAACCGGCGTTTGATTGGACGCCTCGCGTTTTTTTCCGATGCGTGAAAGTCTGCTCGACGCGAGCGTTCCACAGCCCTGCATCCAGAACGATGATCTTCGCGGCATCTTCCAGCAGTTTCAGGGTGTGGCGCAGGGTCGGGACGGTAGTGCCGCACAGGCGCGCGAGTTGCGGCGCTGGCAGGTTAACAACACGGCCTTGGGCATACATTTCATTGAGCAGGACCGAATAAATCCCGATGGTGGCGGCAGTCATGCCCCGGATACCGCCCAAGAAGTCGTCCTGATACCACTTGCAGTATCCCATGACGCATTCAGAGAAATCGGGCCTGTAGGCCCGGTCTACCTTCCCGTCAGCGTCAAACAGCCCGCTCATCACCGTGCGCTCCGTTCCGATCCGGGCCTGATGATGAGCGGG
>JANNCH010000635.1:0-1629 GCA_031386315.1 Pseudobdellovibrionaceae bacterium | reverse complement strand
AGCATTTGAAATTGCAATCGGATCATACGGACTATGCTCATCTTAAAAGAACAGTGACCAACAAAAGTTTTACTTTGGCTTTTGCAGCAACAGCCTAGATGTCTATTGGCGGTTATCTTTTGATGCCATTTGGAAGCGCATTCAATGTGAATAATTTAGGTATTCCCCTGACTGACTTGCCATTGGTGTATTTGATACCTGGAATCTGTAGTATATTAATTGGTCCCTTGGTCGGAAGATTTTCTGACAAATTTGGTAAGTTCAATGTTTTCACAGTGGGGTCATTGATAAGCCTGGTAATGGTTTTGATATACACAAATCTGGGAGTCACACCTCTTGCCTGGGTTATTGTGGTTAATACCATTATGTTTGTTGGAATTTTTTCGCGCATGATACCGTCTCAGGCTCTGATGTCTGAGATTCCGAGCCCTTCGAATCGAGGCTCTTTTATGGCTGTGAGTTCTTCGTTGCAACAAATCGCAGGCGGCATTGCATCTGTAGTATCAGGAATGATCGTTGTCACCGGTGCTGGTGGAGCCCTCGAGCATTTCGATACCCTTGGTTATATTATGCTTGGGACCATTGCGACATCCTATGTGCTCACATACTTTATTCATAAACGCGTGATTGAACGGCCTGCCTAGTATTTAGAAACATTAATTTCTAAAAATAGTTTTCTTAAGCATCGCAGCCATTTTTAGTTCACGCATTTCCATGCTGCCGTCTTTTGCAAAATAGCGAGCCAATGTCTGTGCCCAATTTCCGCGTTGAGTGATCGGTGCCATTTGTTGAATAGCTTGTGCAAGCTCTGTTGCCGTGGGTATTTTGTAAGTATTTTCGTGCACAACTTGATTGCGCGGAACACGAGGTCTGTACTGAGGATCTTCGTCTGCTATTCCAATTGTCATAGCAGCGAATGGGAAAACACCTTCAGGTAATTGAACGGCGGCTGCGATTTCTTCAGGTGCACTGATGACTCCACCAATCCAGCAACCTCGGTAGCCCAGCATCTCGGCCGCGATCAGCATGCTTTGCCCAGCAAGCACGGCATCTCCGATGGCAAAATGAATGGCAATGTGTGGAAAGTGGCCTGGAGTAAAGCCTTCGGATTTTAGCAAAGCTTCTAGCCGATAAATGTCTGCACAAATAATAAAGGACTCAGAGGCGGTTTCAATATGTGGATTGGTGCTGAGTTGAGCAATTTTTTTTCTCAGTGCTGTGTCCGTTAAACGAATAAAGCTATACATCTGCGCAGTGGCATCAGTGGGTGCGCGTTGAGCTGCATCTAAAATTGTTTCCAGATGCTCTGCTGGCATTGCCACGGGTTTGTACTTTCTGACCGTCCAATGGGATTTGAAAAAAGCACGAACATCGTCATTGTTCCAAGGCATGATGTCTCCGTTACGAGCTAGCGCTCGAATAAAATTTTAAAGCATAGCTCCAGAATTTGTGTGTGAGGTAAACCAAGATGGGGGCGAGTAATAGCGGCCAAAGTAAAATGGCATAATCTGGTGGGTTGAGTAAGGCCCTGGCGGGAATGCTTACAACAACACCAATGGGCAAAACTGTGAGGATGATCCATTTAAACCATGGGACATACATTGAATCCGGTCGCATACCGAGACGATA
>JANNCH010000627.1:0-3919 GCA_031386315.1 Pseudobdellovibrionaceae bacterium | reverse complement strand
CGCTGCTGCATCAGGGTGCGGTAGACCTCTTGGCGCTGGCGCGTCATTCGGAGTCCCGAGATTTCGTCTGGGATCTCGGTTTCGACGGGAAATTCGGAATTTTTTGTGACCATCGCCACTTCAAATTATCGCCGTGTTGATCGATATCAAGAATTATTCCAATTATAATCCACTGACAAAATTGCTTGGTAAGAGCAGCTTAGATCGGCGGCTATGGAGTTTTTTTCCACAAATAGACCCAGCGTTCGGAGACGCATTTTCCAGTCTCATCCTGAAGCTCACAGGTCATATCCATATCTGCTAGACCCTTGGGCGGCTCACAAACGAAGAAGGCCCGTAGCACTTGAGGCATGTGAAGTGTGTCACTGCGGCCGATGCCAGCAGGCAGATCGTCCACATTTGGCATACTCAGGTCTGACAGGCCGACGTGGATGAGTTTCACGGATTGTTGATTGATGGTGACGACGGGTTTCAGCTTGGAAATGTCATCCCACTTCGGATTCCCAACCTTGGTTTGAGGCTGGAGCGGCTTCGCGAAATCGATGGCCATCAGCACCTGATCTGGCTTCTGGACTGGCGTGCCGCAGCGGGTGGCACGCACGGAAAAAATCCCCGAAGCCGCCAGATCTCGCATCCAGCGCAAACGGTAGTGAAATTTGTAGGCCTTGCCGACCTCCAGTGCTGGCGTTGGCTCCCATAGTAAAATCACATTATCGTCCGTCTCATCCTTCGTCGGCATCTCGATAAGATGCAACTTCCCTTGGTCAAATCCCTCGACTGGCTCGACTCTCACGCTGGGTCTGTTATGATAGAGTGCCTCTGAATCTTGGTAGGAAGAAAACGAACGGTCCCGCTGGAGCAGCGCCCATGAACGGGGCTTCTCCATGGTGAAAACACAATGCCGAAACTGATCCTTGGTGGTTTCCAGCGGCCGGTAGTGGAGATTTCCGCTACCGAGTTCCATCAGTAGGCCATCGTTGTCGTGGACTTCTGGACGGAAATCCAGCGGTTTCGGGTGCGTGCCTTCGCCAAACCAATACATGGTGGAAAACGGGGCCAGTCCGAGCTGGGTGACGGGCTGACGCAGCGTGATTTCCGCCACCACATCCATCACTGTTTCTGGGCCAGGGGTAATGGTGAACTGATAGGCACCCGCTACGCTTTCACCGGTAAGTAGGGCGCTGACCGTCATGGATGGAGAGTCTTTCTGCGGCTTTTCTAGGTAGAATTCCGAGAAATCTGGGAATTCTTCCGACACGCCGGGCAGGCCGCTGTTAATCGAGAGTCCACGGGCAGAGAGTCCGTATGGCGCGTCCTTGGGGATGGCCCGGAAGTAGCTTGCACCCATGAATACAAGGAACTCATCCATGTATTCCGCCGTATTGAGGTGAGTCCGTGCTCGCCACCCGGCGTAGCCTTGTGGCGGCGGGGTGCCGGTGGGGATTTTTTGCTTTCCGTAGTCGAAAAGTTTCGAGTCAAACTTGATGACCGACGACTTACCCTCGGTGACTTCGGAGAGGCTCACCATCTTTTTCGCCGTCCAGCCAGGGTGGAAAAAATCGATGGAAAACGGTCCTTTCTCCTCCGCCCATAATCCAGAATCCATTTTAAAACGGATGTCGCGATGTTGGTCATAAGTGAGGTTTTTCCAAAAATCTGCCAACTCGTTGGTGGGTTGTGCAGACGGGGCTTCTGCTAGTTTTCTCGCTTTAGCACAGAGGTTTTCAAAGGAGAAATCCTCGGCGGCGGCAAGCCCGGTCGAGCCGATGAGAAGACCGCACCCGATGTGTGCGAAATGGCGATAAAACTGCATGGGCCAGCCTTGGCAGACCTCTGCCCGCTTGGCAATAGCTCACGGCGCGGAGTCCGCCCCGTTCGGTTCAATCGATCCCACTGATTTCGCGGATTCGGTAAAATTGCCGTGGTCGCCCCTGCCTAGATTCTGCATGACTTCCAAGTCTCTCTCCGTCACTGAAATCTGAGATGAATGAGCGCCACGACGAGGGTTGCAGGTCAGACGAAGCGGAGACTTCGTAATCATAGAATGGCCGCTTGGAAAAGCTCAGGCTGAAGGTATCTGCTGGGCTACTCACCTCCAACACCGTTGGGGTGTAATCCCGCTGAAACCAAGTCACCCGTTGGTCCCCCGTAATCCAGAGAGAGCGGGGATTTTTCACATCGCCCAGTTCGAGCATCAGTGAACCGACCGTGCCGATGGCTAGATTCCGAGTGGAAGGATAGGGATAACTATTTGTTCCACTCGTCGAAGTTGTATTAAACGTCAGGCGAATCGACAGCGGTGGCGCCGGGACTATAAGATTGTTGTAGTGAAACATCGCGACGCGGTTATTTCCACGATCCAGCACGAAGATCTCGCTGGAGTTCCCCATGGCCAGCGGTGACAGCGTAAGACTCTCTGGACCGCTGAGCTGATCGATGCCGCTGCCGCTGGTGGCAGTGGTGAAACTCGGCTGCCCGAGCACTCCCATGGCGGCGCCAGGAGTCACCGCCGATGCCGAAGCAGTAGTAAATGCCCGGAACTGTAATAACCGGTGATTTCCGCTATCTGCTACGTAGAGTAATCCAGAATACATATCATAAGCGAGACCTTTAGGCTGAAATAGACGACTGTCAGTAATACCTGATATACCATCCGCTGAGCCGAAAATTTCTGCAATTCCAGGTAAGGCTGGAGTATAGCTAAGAACTCGGTGGTTCCCGGTATCTGCCACGTAGAGTCGCAGAGCACTCTGATCCGGGGCAGTGGCCCAACAAAGGGCGGTGGGCGATTTCATTCGGGTGAGGCCAGCATCATTGAGTCCCGGACTTACGGAAGTCGCATTCAGTTGGCCGATGATGGTCACTTGCGCAGGAATGGTAGTGGAGACCACCGCCGCATTACTGATGTCGATGACTCGGTGTTTCGTCGTATCGCTCAACGTTAGGTGACCTCCGTGTGCGGCCAGCCCGCCAAGAGAAGTGCCAAGTTGAACGAGAGAATTTAGAGAAATACTGAAGGTAAACTCCGGTGGCTGGCCAGCACGGAACGCAGCACACGAGGCATAGCGCCGGATCAGCCGGGCGTCCACCGGCTCATAAACATAGCATTTATGTAGAAGTCGATCTTCTGCCATCAATCGGAAATTCACACCTGTCGTCATCACAGGAATTGCTAAAATACGGCTGTTAGGTGGGGCCACCACATTACCCAGAGTAGAATCAAACCTTGATGCCCCAGTTGCAGTGGTGGACCAAAGGGTCGCCCCGGCAAGGGCCACTCCTTGCCCTGCTACCGCAGGATCTGCGGAAATGAACGAGGATTGTCCTAGGACTCCATCCGCAGCGGCACCATTACTTTTAGTACCCGCATTTTCAAAACGTAAGATACGGTTAAAAGCACGATCTCCGACATAGAGTCGGGAGCCAGACGCAAGGAGTGACTGTGCTGATAAGTTCGTCGCTGAGGGTATAGAACCGCGAGTATCCGTGGTGAAGTCCACTTGGCCCAGCACACCATCCGCCGTTTTATCATATTGAACACCATCAACGACTGAAATCCCATTTAGCTCATCGAAACGTAATACTCGATTATTCCCCGTATCTGCGACCCATAGCCGCTGCTTGGGCGAGGCAGCATTTCCATAACTACTCATGGCGACGCTGCGGGGCTGGTTGAGTGAGTTCGCGGTGCGGCCCGCACTCCCAGTGCCATAACTTTGGGAAACACTCGCGCCACTGGGCAGGGTTTGGAAATCATGAAAAACTTGGACCCGGTGATTTCCGGTATCTGCCACCGCGAGATAGCGACCATGGATGGCGATACCTTGTGGATCGCGAAATGCCGCCTGGCCGCTGCCCTCGGCATTACCTGAGAGACTGGCTTGGCCAAGCACCCAGTCACTGGCAGCACCCGTCGCGG
>JANNCH010000405.1:0-3191 GCA_031386315.1 Pseudobdellovibrionaceae bacterium | reverse complement strand
TTGGTTATAAACCCTCTGCGATCATTCGCTCATACGGTTTTGCAGGTTGTGAGCCTGAGCGTATGGGATTGGGCCCAGCCTATGCGACGCCACTGGCGCTCAAACGCGCAGGATTAACTATGAAAGACATTGGATTGGTTGAACTGAATGAAGCTTTTTCAGCGCAGGTAATGGCTTGCCAAAAAGCTATGGATTCAGATCAGTTTGCAAAAGATAAATTAGGTTTATCAGGCAAAGTGGGCGAGATTCGCGATGATATTTTGAATGTGAATGGCGGAGCCATCGCCTACGGTCACCCCGTTGGTGCGACCGGCACACGTTTGGTGCTGACTTTGATGAAAGAAATGAATCGTAGAAATACGCAGTTTGGTTTAGCGACTTTATGTATTGGTGGCGGCCAGGGTGGCGCAATGATTATTGAAAGAGAAGGCTAAAAGTATGAGCATCCAAGAAAGCATCAAGATTGTTCCAGAAGGTGATATCGCGGTTGTTGAATTTGATCTTTACGGAGAGAAAGTAAATAAGTTCTCGACACCAGTGATGATGAGACTCAAAGAAGTTATTCAAGAACTGGCTCGTTCTAACTACAAAGCAGTTATCTTCAAGTCAAATAAGCCCAAAATATATATTGCCGGTGCAGACATCGAAGAAATCAAATCGATGACAACCAAAGAGCAATTCAATAGTGCGGTTAAGTCAGGTCAAGAAATCATGAATATGGTTGAAGACCTTGCGATCCCATCTTTTGCCGCCGTTAACGGTGCCTGCATGGGTGGTGGTTGTGAGTTTATCATGGCCTGCGATTATCGAATTGCTTCAGAAGATTCTTCGACCAAAATTGGTCTGCCTGAAACGCAGTTAGGTATTATTCCTGGCTTTGGTGGTTGTGTGCGCATGCCACGTATTTTGGGCTTAGCAAATGCCTTTGATATTATTTTAGCTGGTAAAGCTGTGAATGCGAAAAAAGCGCAAAAAATCGGCTTGGTAGATAAAGTTGTTCATCCGAATATTTTGATGGAACAGGCCATAAAATGGGCCAAAGAAGTCATCGCCCAGGGCGGAAAAAAGCGTCGTAAGACCTATGACCCAAAAGGTTTGATGAACAATGTTCTTGAATCCGTTGGCAAAGGGATTGTGTATTCAAAAGCCCGCGAAGGTGTGATGAAGATGACGAACGGTCACTATCCAGCGCCACTCAAGGCCATTGAAGTGATCAAAAAATCTTACGGCAAAGATCGCACAACAGCCATGGAAATTGAACGCGAAGGTTTTATTGAACTTGGCATCACAGATGTTTCAAAAAACCTGATTCATGTTTTTTACCTTACCGAAATGGTGAAAAAACAAACGGGTGTGACCGGTAGTACTGCGAAAGCAAAACCAGTGAAGCATCTAGGTGTATTAGGCGCGGGGACCATGGGTGGCGGTATTGCTTATATTTCTGCAGATAAAGGCATTGATGTACGCATGAAAGATTTAAATGCCGATGCACTAGGTAAAGGCTTAAAGCACGCCAGTGATCTGTGGAGAAAACTTGTTAAACGTAAATCCATCGATCAATACCAGTATCAACAAAAGATGTCTTTGATTTCAACCACAACAGATTATTCAGGTTTTAAGAATATGGACGTTGTCGTTGAGGCCATCGTTGAAGATATCAACATTAAACAAAAAGTAATTGGCGAAACCGCAGCTCAAATGCGCGCGGATGCAATCATTGCGACGAACACAAGCTCACTGAGCGTGACTGAAATTGCTAAGGGCCATCCGCGCCCAGAGTTTTTTGCAGGCATGCACTTTTTCAATCCGGTGAACAAAATGCCGTTGGTTGAGGTTATTCGCGGTGAAAAAACTTCCGACGAAACGATCGCAACCATTTTCGAACTCTCGAAAAAAATGGGTAAAATGCCAGTTGTCGTTAAAGACGGTCCGGGCTTTTTGGTGAATCGTTTGCTTTTGCCTTATATGGGCGAAGCGGCTTTCTTGTTTCAAGAGGGCATGAGTGTTGAAGTTGTGGACAAAGCCTTCGTTAAAGAATTTGGTATGCCCATGGGTCCATTTGCTTTGATGGATGAAGTCGGTCTGGATGTTTGTATCAAGGTTTTAAAAATCTTTAAAAAATCATTCGGCGAGCGCATCGAGATGGCCTCTTGTTTTGATGCTTTAGAAAAAACCGGTCGCTTGGGTAAAAAGAATGGCAAAGGTTTTTATCTTTATTCAGCGGATGGTCGTCGTGGCGAAGTGGATCAGACGATTTATGCGGCCATGGGGATGGGGCAACCCACCAATCCACTAACAGCCAAAGAGTGTATGGAGCGCGGCATTTTCGCCATGGTGAACGAATGTTCGCTTGCCTTGATTGAAGATAAAATTGTCGAAACTCCGCACGAAGTGGACTTGGCAATGATCATGGGGACGGGGTTCCCGCCATTCCGTGGTGGCTTGCTAAAGTATGCGGATTCGATTGGAATGCAATACATTGCAGATCAGCTCGAGCAATACGCTGCAAACCGCAAAGCGCCTCGTTTGCGTCCGACTACGCCTTTAAGAAATATGGCAAAAACTCAACGTAAGTTCTACGTTTAGGCCCTCGATTACGACGCCCTGGCTCGGTCGAAAAGGATTGAGTTCGGGGCTCTTTATGATAGACATCCCCTCAGAGTTTACTTTGGAGGGGTCCATGAAGAAAGTTCTATCGGTTCTATTCTGTGTATTCACAGTTCTTGCGTTTTCAGCATGTACTAAAGAAAAAATCATTGAAAGACAGGCGCCACCAGAAGTTCAGCAATCTTTTGCTGTCACTGGTAATTCGTTACAGTTAAAGAAAACTTCATTGAATAAAGTTTTCTTGCTGATGACTTCGGGTAAAACCGGTGGACATACGCCGCAGTGGTTAGATGTGAAGCCACAGATCGTGAGCTTTGAAAAAGATTTCGGCGGCAAAAAGCTTGCATTGATCGAAGAAAATTACGATTCAGTTTATAACGAAATTCAAACGGGCAACTTGATTGCAACTTTCGATATCGTTAAAGAGGATGCTGAAAGTATCACTTTTGATTGGGGCCAAGGTCTGCGCTCTATTGCCTATGTCGATGTTTTTGATGTGGACACTTTGCATCCGGAAGCTGCACCTGTCGATGAAAGTGATGCTTCAAAAGAAGTCATGCCCATTATTGATTCCTACGTTAAAA
>JANNCH010000620.1:0-10829 GCA_031386315.1 Pseudobdellovibrionaceae bacterium | reverse complement strand
TGATAAATTAAAACCTTTGTTCGATGCCATTCCCGATCAGCGACTGAAGCAATTGTATCTTGAAGAAGCCTCTCAAAAAATGGGAGTTAGTTTTGTTTGGTTGAAGGGCGCACTGGGCGCGACAAATAACAACTACCAGCGTCAAGCTCCGATAGTGCCTTCTGCGCTTGCTAGCCCAACACCTGCAGCTGTGGTGTCAGAGGGTATAGAGGGGAAAATTTCACTCAAAGCAGCGTCCAAGGCCGAGTTAATTCTGATTAGTGTCACCCTCAAAAGTCGTGCCAATTTTGAAGTGTTTTTGCAAGATGGAGTGATCACACAAGTGGCCCATCCCGGAGTGAAAAAGATCCTCGAGAGAGCTGTCGAAGTATATAGACAAGATCTCAATAAATTTGATAAGTTGACCAGTCTGCTCGTAACCTATGTCGATCAACCAGAATTACTTTTTTTAAGTGATCACAATTCGGTCGTGGGTGATGACAATTTCAGTGAGGAATCTGAGTCAAAACTCCTCAAAGATTGTTTTAAGCGAGTGCGTGAAAATGCTCTTCGTGAACAAACGAAACAGTTGGTGAAGGACTATAAATCCGAAGCCAGCTCAGAAAAGTTGGAACAGATTATGAATGTTCAAAGAGATCGCATCTCGTTGAACAAGGGAAAATAGATCGAAGGATGGGGTTTTGATGAAACCAAATGGACCTAATAGTAACCCAAAAGAGCCGTCAAAAGAGCTCTCAGTAGCCGAGCAGGAAGTCCTAATTAAAGAGGAAATCCAGAAGTTTATCAAGCTGGCTAAAGAGAAAACTCAGCTGACCATTGAGGAAATCAATGAAATGCTTTTGCCAGAGATTCTTGCGCCATCGGTGCTTGATTCTTTCATGCAGGCGTTGGAAGCCAATGGTGTAGTAATTACAGAGTTGGCTGATAGTAAGACAGATGAAGAAGAGGGCGATACTTTCTTAGCAAATCCAGATTCTGAAGATGAAGATGATGCAGAAGAAAAAGCTGAAAGCGAAGATGTTAAGGGCAATGACCCTGTTCGCCTGTACCTTCGCAAAATGGGAAGTGTGTCTTTGCTCACTCGTGAGGGTGAAGTTGAGATCGCTCGTCGTATTGAAAAAGGTGAGCGCGAAATCGTTCGTGCGATCCTTTTGTCTCCGCAAGGAACATACGAGATCATCCAGTTGGGTCGTCGTTTAGACGAAGGCCGTATCAAGGTGAAGGCGATCTTCCGTGGTCTTGAGGACGAAGAAACTCAATACGACGAAAAAGAATACATCGACAAAATTCATGAGCTCATCGGTAAAGTAACAGAGTATCAGACGGCGGCGGCAAAAGTTTTCGGAACTCTTCGTAAAGAAGAAACGATTACACCGGCTCGTCAGGCTGCGATGAAAGAGCTCGTCGTTTTGAATGAAAAACTTATGGCGAATTTCGAGTCTGTGAATTTCAATCGTAAAACAATCAATCGTATCGTGATCAAGTACAAAAACTTGGTAAACCGTATGAATTCTTTGCGCCGTCGTATTAAAGACGGAACAGAAAGAACTTTCTCGAAAGATGTGAACTCACTTGTTGAGCGCATGAAGCTTGTTGAAAGCAACGAGAAAGAACTGACTAAGATGACTCGCGATACGGGTTTGAATTACAACAGATTCAAATCATACGTATTGCAAGCTCAAGAAGCTGAAAAGCGCTTAGTTCGTTTAGATACTGAAACTGAAATGAATTATACTTGGATTAAAGAAACGTATACGGCCATCTGGAAAGGTGAGCGTGAGGCCGATCTAGCGAAAGCTGAATTGGTAGAGGCGAATTTACGTCTCGTGGTTTCGATCGCGAAAAAATACACAAATCGCGGACTTCAATTTTTGGATCTAATCCAAGAAGGTAACATCGGTTTGATGAAAGCCGTTGATAAGTTCGAATACCGTCGTGGTTACAAGTTTTCGACCTATGCGACTTGGTGGATTCGTCAGGCGATCACGCGTGCAATCGCGGATCAGGCCCGTACGATTCGTATCCCGGTTCATATGATCGAGACGATCAACAAACTTGTTCGTACTTCTCGCTACCTTGTTCAAGAGCTTGGCCGTGAGCCAATCCCTGAAGAGATCGCAGAAAAAATGGACATGCCGGTTGATAAAGTCCGCAAAGTTTTGAAAATTGCAAAAGAGCCTATTTCTTTAGAAACTCCAGTAGGGGAAGAAGAAGATTCGCACTTGGGCGATTTTATCGAAGACAAAAAGGTGATCAATCCGGCAGAAGCGATTGTGAATCTGAATTTGGCAGAACAAACTCGTCGTGTGCTTTCGACATTGACGGCACGTGAAGAAAAAGTTTTGCGTATGCGTTTCGGTATCGGTGAAGAGTCAGATCATACTTTGGAAGAGGTGGGTCAGGATTTCAACGTAACCCGTGAGCGTATTCGTCAGATCGAGGCGAAGGCGTTGCGCAAGCTTCGCCACCCTTCTCGTTCGGCGAAGTTGAAGAACTTCATAGACGGGTAAGAAAATCCAATATTAGATGTTCAAAGAGGGGTCCACAAGGCCCCTCTTTTTTTTGGCTAAACGCCAAAAGGAACCACGACCAGAGCCTCGCACTTTGCGCTCTGAACCAAAAGAAACCTGCTAAAAAAGAACCTGCTACTTTTTGGTAGCAATGGCGTGTCAAATGCTGTGCTACCCATTGTCCCTAAGATTTGCTAAATTTTATTTCTGCTTTATTGGGGAGATAGCTTAGTTGGTTAAAGCAGCCGGCTCATAACCGGCGGATCGGGGGTTCGAGTCCCTCTCTCCCTACCATTTTTCAAGCTGTTCGAACCAGCCTCATAAGGTTCTCTATTTGGATCACAGATTTGACGCTGATAAATTGAAACAAAAAGCCTAAATGTAAGCCAGGTTCTACCGCGTACTTTGGCGCGCTATCTTCCTTTTCTTGAAAAGACGGAGGCAGCCCGTTATTGATCGGCCAAGTCGTTACAGCAAATGATGGCTCAAGAAAAAATGATTTTACGAATTGAAAATGATAGCCAACTCGCCACATCATAAATAGCTGTTCGCCTGTTCCGGCTTTAACATTTGCCATTGTCAAATATTCCTGTATTAGCCATATCGCGTGCACTGCCGCATACATATCGCCCCACAAATAGTGCTGGTAGGCTAAGCCTGGCCCAAGCCCCCTCGCGTAGCCAGGATATTTTCTGTCTGTAGCGGCCCAACCGCCTTCGCCGAGCGTAGTATTTCCAAGTAATGATTTCGATCGATAGAACATCTTTGTTAGTTAAATGATAACCCAAATTAAGCTGGTAAAAATCAATGGGCTCATCTTTATCTCGGTCAACATTTACAAGCATAAATGCAGACGTTCCAATGAAACGGTCACCCCTTTTGCCCGCAGCCATCATTAAAACAGGACTGAGGAAAAATAAAAAATAGTACTTTGCTCACTCAAAACCGCCAATGAATACAATTATTTTACACATTCATTAATGAGACGAAAATAGTTAAATTCGGCACTAAGATATGCATAAATGTATGGGTGGGCCTGCTAGTTCACAGTATAGAGACTTAGCAGCAGTGTGTGAGTGAGTCGTCAGTTGTCGTTTACAAATTTATAGATATCTGAAATTGTTAAAATTGCTTGCATAGAATAGTCTCCCTAACATTTCTTCACTCGGCGCCAAAGCCACGAGTAAAATTCTAGTAAGCTTTGTGCCCTAATAATTTAATTTTCTGAAGCTTTTCCTGATACTGTCCAGGTCGAAGCTGTTTAATGCTTCCAATACGAGTGACGCGCACGGGTTTAATGCCGACAAAGTCCATCGTTGATTCACGAATTAGTTTCACAGTTGAATCACCACGTATAAAACGCATATACCAGGCCGGGGCATCAGAAGTAACGATCACATGACCAGATTTTCCGACCATGAACTTATCCCACCATACAGAATTGAGGCGATATTTAAAAGCGAAGCCGGGTAAAAACGTACGATCGATAAAACCTTTAAGTAAAGCCGTTGGTCCACCCCACCAAATAGGTGTGATTACAACAATATGGTCTGCCAATTTAATTTCGGTCTGAGCTTGCTGTAAATCAGGTTCAAGGGGCTGAATGACTTTGTAACCACCTCGCAAAATAGGATCAAATTTCATCTCTCGCAATGATAAAAGTTGAATTTCATGCCCAGCTTCTTTTGCTCCCTCAACATAATAGTCAGCAACAGCGCGGCAAAAACTTTTATCAAACGGATGCCCATCAATAACTAAAATTTTCATAAATCAACTTTCTAAAAGAACAAAATTTAAATACTTTTTTTACAAATCAAAGGGCCATCTGGGCAAGACAAGATTTATTTTAAGCTTTTACAAATTCTGTATTCAATAGACACGACCCCAAGGATGATCAGAATTTCTCTTGCGATCAGTGCATGGCCAAGTGGTCTGACTTTATTAAGCGTAGACAATTTTGCACACATAACTTGTATTAGCACCCAGAGTTTTTTTTTCAGATACAAAAAAATGACATATAAAAGAGTAGGAGCAATAAATGAGTAGAAAGGACGCTAAGAAATAAAAAGTCTCTGCTGAGACCCCAAGCTTTCGTGAAAAGTGTGGAAAAACCAATCCTGTCCCTAAAAAGCTAAAAATAGATCCCGTCCCATCAAAAAGAAAAATATTTTCGATATTTAATTTCATAAATTAAAATCCACAAGAGGTTGTTGAGAGAATGTCCCACTTTCTACCGGTTGCAAGCACACTTTTTTTCTTCGCCACCGAAGAAAAGAAGCGTAAATCCGCCACCTTGGCTATGCGAGTATTCTTTAACTTCTGGATTGGCCTTACACATCAACGCGCAGTCTACAACGCCAGCTTTAAATTCTTCATTTTTAGGTCCCGAAGCGCAGCCGGTAGCAAGTATTGCGAATAGTGCAGCAATCATAGACATCATTTTCATAAAATTTCCTATTCTTAAATTGTTTCTAACTATGCTTTAAAGTGCAGTGAGTTCTTCATAATTTTGTTCTTTTTTAGCGATCATGAAAAGGGCGATAGGCTCGGGTCTCCAATCCACTTCTTTTTTAAACCCGACTTTTTCGTGCAGTCTAATGAGCTCATCTTTCGAAAATATTTTAACGAAAGGAATCAGCCCAAAAAAATACCCGATCGGGGCTACGTATTTTAGCAGTTTTAAAAAAGTATGATCTTGAAGGCAGGCCGTAGAAGAAACAAAAACTCCGCCGGGCTTTAATAAACTAAAAACTTTGCACAAAGCTATTTCTTTGTCTTCTACAAGATGAAGGATATTAAGCCCTAGAATCACGTCGAATTGCTCTTTTTGCTCATCAAAGTCTGTGATTTCCGCGCACTCAAAAGTAATATTTTGAATATTTTTATCTGCTGCTTTTTTCTTGGCGATTGCGATCATGTTTTGTGAAAAATCGGTCGCTTTGATGTGTTTGACGTAAGGGGCGTGAATAATCGCTGTGCTTCCGGTACCGCAGCCAAATTCAAGAGCATTCATTTCTAGCTTAAGATATTGCTGTGTCAGCTCCAATTTTTTTTCGTATATCTGCTGGTTTGGAATCGGGTTTAAAGAGTACTTGTATGCGAACCTGTCCCAAAACTTGGAATCTTTTGATATTTTTTTCGACATTGAAATACCTCTTTTAAGCTTGTATTGTACACATACATTAATGAAACTTAAATAGACAAAGTTGGTACTAAAATATGCATAAATGCATGGATTAAAAATGAACTGGAATGCCATTAACTTCGATTGGAATCGCGCGCGGGCCTTTTTCGTAACGGTCGAAGAGGGTTCGCTTTCGGCTGCTGCAAAAGCTCTAAACATGAGTCAACCTACTTTGGGCCGACAAGTCAGCGCCTTAGAAAAAGAGCTCGGCGTCATCCTGTTCGAAAGAGTGGGGCGCGGATTTGAAATCACCCGCAGCGGAACTGAGCTTTACGAACACGTCAAAGCGATGGGCGAGGCCGCTAATAAACTCTCGTTAACAGCTTCAGGCCGATCCCAGTCGACTGAAGGAAGTGTATCGATCTCGGCAACGAATACGATGTCGGCGTATATCCTTCCGACTTTGATTCAGAAGCTCAGACAAAAAGAGCCTGGAATTCAAATCGAGCTTGTATCGACAAATGCATTCAGTGATCTTCGTAAACGTGAAGCCGATATCGCGCTCAGAAATGTTGAGCCGACTCATCCGGAACTATTTTTTAAGAAGTTGAGAAAGAGCAACGCGTATTTGTACGCGACTCAAGAGTATCTTAAAAAGATCGCCCCGGTGCAAAAAGTTTCCGATCTTAAAAAGGCTGCATTCCTTGGCTTTGCAAATAATCATGAATATATCGAAGGCCTTAAAGCAATAGGGGTTGAGGTGACCTCTAAAAATTTTCATATCTTTTCCGATGATCATATTTTTCAATGGGAGATGGTCAAGCAAGGTGCGGGTATCGGCGTTATGCTCGAGGAAGTCGGTGCGAAAGAAAATTCAGTGCGTAAAGTTTTAGAAAAACTGTCGCCGATAAAGGTCAACAACTGGGTTGTCGCGCATCGCGAATTAAAGACGAACCGTCGTATACGAATTGTTTTCGATTTTCTGGCGGAGGCGTTGGGGTGAAGCCTGCTGCTTCGCAGATTAGAGACTTATAAGTAGTAAGTTGTCGTTTACAAATTTATAAATAACTGAAATTATCTGACTTGCGTGTAGGGAATGACACCATTGCTGACTATGGATGCAGCAGATGATGCCAATCCGGGAACGATTCCTACGCAAGCAAGTGATGAGAGAGGCAATCGAGCACTCTTACCCTGAACAAAAATAGATTGTAAAAAAGATTTTCTAATTCATCCCAAATAAATTGATCTAAGACTTTTTAGTCTTTTGCGAACTTGAGCAGTGTGTCGGTGTAGTCATTGAGTTCTAGTATCTCTGAATGAGTTCCGCCCACATCTGGGTGAAATACTCGTGATAGTTTTTTTTTAGCAAGATTGATAGCTTCGGTATTCATGGTTTCGCGCAATTCAAAGCCATTTTCTGAAAAATATTTCAATGCAGTTTCAACGAATGGTGGAAAACTTTCTGGTTCGTGTGCATTCTTTTTAGATTTTTTAATATCTTTCAAACGCTGCTTTTGCTTTTGATACTGTTCTTTTCGATAGTCATTTTGTTTTGCCTTGTAAGCATCCTGAGAATCAGACTGCACCTGACTTTTTTTTGATTTCGATATCGAGGTAGTATTGTCAGAAGATAATTTATGCAATTCTGTTTTAGATTCTAGAAAGTCTGCTTTTTTTTCATCTGTTATTAGCAAAGTGGCCCAGATGTGTTTGCAAAACTGCCCTTTCTTGGAAAGGGGGCAGTTGCAGTCTGCATAAATTGTGTGACTTTCTACCGATTCAACTTTGAGTGTGACCTTAAAGGGAGTCGTTGCGCGTATAAATGAAAACACTTCTGTGTCAGAAGGTTGTGAAAGGGTAACCTTGCCTTGCGTAAGCAGAGATCGACCTCTATTACGCACTTCAGGTTTAAAATAGTGTTCCCAGGCTTGTACAGACATAGACAGATAATTACAAAATACTTTCGCCTGCGCCAGCTAATTGTGGAAGTAGATTGCATCCTGTTCTTGTTTGTGAGTTTGAAACTGCGATACTGACTTAAAATCACGAATGCGCTGTTTGATTGAAGAATAACCTTCGGAATTTCCATCTGTGTTTTCAATTCAGCAGCGTACAGCAGATTCAGAGTCTAAATTACAAAACTGTCCTAATGCTAAGGTTGAAACCAAACCAGAGGCATGCCAACCGTACCAGCAATGCATATAGATGGCCTAAGAGACTTGGCCTTTGATTGCTTCGTAGACCCTTTCTATAAAACATTTGTGTTTTCATATTTTGCATTTGAAAGTCAGCCACGAGTCTTTTCAAATTTAAATTCTGATAAGTAAGAACGATGGTCTAGGTATTTTGCAAATCAGAACCCTATACCAGCATGATGCTGTAGAAAACAAAAATTAAGCAATACCACGAGTTCGATAGCGTGGACGATATTTTGAACGGCTAGGGTCTTCGATTGAGATGCGGATAAACTCTAGTTGTCGTTCGACCATTTTGTTAAATACATATAGTAATTTGTCGTGCTCACGCGCTTGAGTGGTAAATCCGGCGGCGGGGCCGATAAGATCAATTGTTTGATGAATGGCCTCTATGGTTGAAAAACATTCTGGTGCTGGCTGCTTGCGAACTCGAAACTGAGACGCCCCTTCGGGTGTAAAGCAGATCCGTGGAACACTGTGTAGATTTTTACTTAAACGAATCATTTTGCGTGCCGTAGCCCATGTGCCATCGATGACAAAGATGACGGGTTCTTTATCTTGATTTAGCAAAGAGACTCTTTGTTCAGCAGCCATTTGCGATAAGTTGGTTGAATTTCTACCAGGATACAAAACAAGTGGTTGATAGCGAGGATTTTCTAGAATTGCGTTTACTCGATCGCTGTTCGTATAATCTTGGCCGCTAATGAGAACTGAATTTTCTAGACATAGATGAGCCATACGACCAGTTGCGATTCGTCGTTTGACTTCAATCGGGTGAATTAATATGGCAAATTTAATTTTTGGATTAAACTTTTGAACATGCCGGCAGTAGCAGCTAAAATCAGGCTGCATACATGCATTGCAAAGTTGTCTAAATTTTTCGACAGATTGGTTTAGTAGTTCACGACGCTCGTAGAATTCTTTTATATTCATCTCGTCATGCTACCAAAGTGACTATTCATTTAATATATTTTGAATGTAACAAAGCGATCTTAGGACCTAGGTCTGTTAAGAAGAGCCGCCACAAGCGAATGGCTCTTCTATCACTTTAATGTGAAAACCGTAAACTTTGTATTTTGCTAAGCCAGAAATTTTAAACTGCCCACGATTGTACCTTCCTGTGCAAGGTCTGCTTGTGATTGGCGGGGCTGATTCGTGCTGGGTTCGGTCGGGGGAGTCTGGGTCAAGCCACCATGACTCATGGCAAGGGGGGGGGGAAAGAGAAATGAAGAATATTTTATTCATAAAAGCTCCTTTTCAAAAGTGTCTGATGTATAGTTTGAACAATACCTGCCACTGGTTGTGTGTTTGCAAAGACGCTGAGCTGAAAGCTAAAGCCTTATTAGAAATCTAGTTGGGGAATATTTCCTGAAAAGAGGCAAAAATGTCAGAAAAAAATGAATTACTTCCGGTAGAGATTCCCTTAGAAGTTCTCAGCACAGAGGCTTTAATCGGTGTCATGGATAACTTCATAAATCGCGAGGGCACTGACTATGGGCTTGTTGAAGTTTCCTATGAAATAAAAGTTGAGAGGATAAAAAAGCAGCTAGTATGCGGCGATATAAAAATCGTTTTTGATCCTAATTCAGAATCTGTGACATTACTCACAAAGCATGAATGGAAAAAAATTTCGCAAATGCAAAGCCTATAGGAGCACGCGTGGTACAAAAAGTAGCGATACTATGGGCTTCGGATAATCCGGAACGATACTCGTACAAGGCTTTTCAAATGCTAAAAGAATATCAGCATATTCCAATCTTGATTAGCCCCAAACTGAAAGAGCTAGAGGAGCACCAGGTTTTTTCGTCACTGGGTGAAGTATCGGATACTATCGACACTCTGACCATGTATGTGGGCCCCGAACTTTCTGAAAAATTGAAGCACGAAATTCTTGCAGTGAAACCACGACGCATAATTTTTAATCCGGGAAGTGAAAACGCACCCCTTCAGGCTGAACTAAAGAATGCCGGAATTCATGTGATCGAAGCCTGCACACTGGTTTTGCTGCGAACGAATCAATTTGAAAAAGCATAAGTTGTATTCGTAAATTTATCTTAAAGTGTCTAATATATAGTGAATCACAGACACGAGCTAAGCAGAGGCTGAGTAAAGTTGTGACACTTTCGTAAACCTTTAAGTTCTATGTATTTATGGCCGATTTCTTCTTACGTCCGAGGAGGATCGTGTGGACGCATCAAAAAAAATTCAAGCTGCATTAATGATGATAGGATTTCTTTCATTAACTGCCTGCGGGTCTAATCTTTCAAGCGCAATTTTACCTGACGACCCAACTAATGAATCGCAAAACATTGCTAATGAAGATGGCGGAAGCACGGCAGAGCCTTCTGAATCAGAACCAATCGCTTCTGATTTGAGTTCGCAAGAAGCAGTGCTAGCAAAGTTTGACTATATTGATCCAAGTCGTTTGGTCCCAAATAAGCATTTGAAAGCCGCTCTTTTGTATTTCGATGCAAATAAATCAAAAGTTAAGAACGTGTCTTATCTTTCTGTTATTGATTACGGACAGCATTCGTCTAAAAAAAGATTTTATGTCATCGATATGAAAACTGGCTCTGTATGGAGTATGCGCGTAGCCCATGGCAAAGGTTCGGATTCTGACCACAACGGTTATCTTGAAAAATTTAGCAATGTCTCAGGCTCGAACGCTACATCAAACGGGTTTATGAAATCCGCTGAAATATATAGCGGCTCGCATGGGATGTCCTTAAGATTGGATGGGCTCTCATCGACAAACACAAAGGTGCGTAGTCGCGCTATTGTTATACATGGGGCAGATTACGTTCAAGAGTCTAACGTCGTTCAAGGACGGAGTTGGGGCTGTCCAGCTGTCGCCATGGAAAACCGCACTAAACTAATCAATATGATAAAAGATGGATCAATTATATATGCTACAAAATAACAGCTACAAAATGACTCTCGATTTGAGACATATATCGTCGAGCTTATATTTTTCAGTACCGGCATTGCGACTTTTTT
>JANNCH010000562.1:0-4345 GCA_031386315.1 Pseudobdellovibrionaceae bacterium | reverse complement strand
ATCCAGTTGTTTTTGATCTTGGTTAATATCAACCGCAACCACAACCGAGTACTCGTTCGGGCGTAAAACTGTGTTAAGTGCAGAGCGAACACGAGCTTCGTAAATCTGCTCGAGTGCGCCTGACTCTTCACGGTATTGGGCGCTCGCTTGAAGCGTAAAGAACACCAACATCAATGTTGTTATTAATTTCAGCGTTGAAATCATGGACTCACCTTTGTTCAAATTACCTAAACTTTTCACATCTCTTTATCGGCATTTCTTGAAAAAACTTGAAACGACCATCTCAAAACAAGACTTTGAGGTTGCAAATTATACTCAAATAAAACTCTGGTTCCAAAGTGAGTCCTGGGTAAAAGCCTAGGGCTCACTACTTTCATCCTGGTTTTACTATTAAAAATTTCTTTTCGAACTTTCGCACAATGAGACATTGCGCATGCCAAAAACCCATTCGAGCCAGTTCAAAAGCGGCTGTACCGGCGCCACAGCCAAGGTCGAGGACCTTTATTTCTAAAGGATTTTGAAAGTGATTTTTATACTTTTATGCAGATATTCAAAGTTCACAGGTTCACCTAAAACTACTGACGTCGCTGCATTCCCCTTCTAAAATCCTAGCTGACACCCTGGGCTGAGCAAAGGGGGCAGCGTACCTAAACTTGACTTCTTTGCGACCCACCGGAAGAGTGACTCATGTATTAAAGTATGAAATAACACGCCGAGCTGCAAAAAGTAACGGCGTACCCTCGGAGGAAAAATGGCTGAGTATATCAATCCGGATTATGTGCCAGAACCGGAAAAAATGAATGTTAAAAAAGGTCTCGAAGGCGTCGTTATGGACACCTCTTCAGTTTCAAAAGTGAATGCTGAAACCAATTCGTTGGTTTATCGTGGCTACCCTGTTCAAGACTTAGCTGAAAATTGCACTTTCGAAGAAGTGGCCTATTTGATGTACAACAGCGAGTTACCTACATCGGCACAACTTTCAGAGTTTAGCAAAAAAGAACGCTCGAACCGCGAAATTTCGAAAACACTTTTGAATGTTATTAAATCATTGCCACAAAAATGCCACCCGATGGATTCTATCCGCACGGGCGTTAGTTTTTTAGGTTGTGAAGATGCACGCATTTGGGATGCAACACCCACGACAAACATGGACAAAGCCATCCAGTTGCTTGCAAAAATTCCAACCATGGTGGCCGCAGACTATCGTTTCAAAAAAGGTTTGGATTTTATTCCGCCAAAATCAGACCTCAGCATTGCTGAAAATTTCTTTCATATGTGTTTTGGTAAAGTGCCACAAAAAGAAGTTGTTAAGGCTTTTGATGTTAGCTTGATCCTTTACGCTGAACATAGCTTCAATGCTTCGACCTTCACTTCGCGTGTTGTGACATCCACTCAATCTGATATCTACTCTGCAACAACAGCTGGTATTGGCGCCCTAAAAGGTCCTTTGCACGGCGGAGCCAATGAAATGGTCATGCATATGATGATCGAAATCGCCGATCCATCAAAAGCAGAACAGTGGATGATCGATGCCTTGGCCAGCAAACGCAAAGTCATGGGCTTTGGTCACCGCGTTTACAAATCAGGTGATTCTCGTGTGCCTACAATGAAGAAATATGCGCAAGTAATGGCCGATGTGACGGGCAATCAAAAATGGATGCAGATGTACACTTCACTTGAAAAAGTGATGGTTGAAAAAAAGAAAATCTATCCAAATTTAGATTTTCCGGCGGGCCCTGCTTATTACATGATGGGTTTTGAAATTGATTTTTTCACACCGATCTTTGTAATGGCTAGAACCACTGGATGGTCGGCCCACATCATGGAACAAACTGCAAATAACCGCATCATTCGCCCACTGAGCGAGTACATCGGTGCAGGCCAAAGAAAAGTTGTTCCGATTTCTGAAAGAAAATAGTTTCTTTTAAAGAGAGCACAGAAAAGCCCACCCTTGTCTTCAAGTGTGGGCTTTTTTAATTCTTTTTTTTAATTTTTGTAATTTCTCAGTCTAAAATACCCATCCCACTCACCGCGCAGCCGAGCCTGACTCGTCGCATTATCTATTCGCACTAAGCACTGACATCTTGTTGGTGTTTTTGTCAGCGAAGTATTTACAATTTTAGTACACAAAGACATCGTATCTGAATATAAACTAAGCAGCAGACCCGCCATGGGCGCAAGGAGTTTCCAATGTCGTCTATCGTTAGAAAATTCGTACTCTACACATTGATAGTTGCCTCTGTTTACATTGCTTCAGAAGCAAATGCACAAAGCAGTTTGTGGCGCAACTGGAGCATCGAAAAAACAACTTGGACCTCAACAGATGAAAAAAATTATTCAGCGTGGATCAAAGTGCTAGGCGAAAGCAGCTGCAACACGGTCGACAAATGTTTACGTGGACCCGCTAACTTTTTAGCAACAGAAGCTGAAAGACAATCTGTGAACTGGGATTCAGACTGCGGTCGCTTCCCCTATGTTTTGCGTAGCTACTTTGCTTGGAAAAACAAATTACCCTTCTCGTACGTTTCAGATGTGGACGCTATAGATGGTTCGGGTGACCTTCGTTACAGCGCCAAAGGCAATCGTCCGACAAAACGATCAAGCTTCATACAAAAGAACGATACAACACCCATTGATGGTGTGAAATCTGTCAAGCAAGCTGTGGATGATATCTATACCGCTATGTATCGCTTCCCGCCTGAAACAGATATCACCAATAACCTTTACTTTGATCTTTACTCAGTTGCGATCACTCGCGACAACATCCGTCCCGGCACGGTGGTCTACGATGCTAACGGACATGTCGTTGTGGTTTACAAAGTTGAAGACGATGGGCGCATTCGATACTTTGATGCTCACCCAGATTACTCTGTCAGCCGCGGTGTTTATGGTAAAAAATTTGCTCGCTCAAGCCCAGGTATGGGCGCTGGCTTTAAAAACTTCCGACCGATCACTTTAACGGGGGCTACTCGTTCGCCTAGCAATTCATTGATCGGTGGCCAAATCACGACATTGAAGAATGCAGCTTTGCCTGGGTATTCAACCGAGCAATTCTACGGTAACAAACCGGGCTCTACCTGGAAAAATGGAAAATTCATTTTGAACGGTGTCGAAATGGATTACTACGATTTCGTACGTACAAAACTAGCTGTGGGTGATTTGAAATATCACCCCATCAACGAGCTCACAAATGCCATGGATGCTCTTTGCCAAGATCTGCGTGACCGTGTCGAAGCTGTCGACGGAGCCATCACTAGTGGTACCAATCTCAAAGCACAACCAGCCAATTTGCCTAAAAATATCTATGGCACCGATGGTCAGTGGGAAAGCTTTTCAACACCGTCTCGTGATGCGCGTTTAAAGGTTTCATTTCGTGAAATTCGCACACAGGTCGAAACATTCTTTAAAATGTACCACGAGCACAATCCTCGTTTGGATTACCAAGGCAACGACCTAGCGGGTGATATGCGCACGGCCTATGCAAAAGCAGCACAAGCCTGTCAGATTACTTACAAAAAATCCGATGGTGATATTCAACAATTGAGCTATGACGATGCGGCTGAAAGACTTTTCAAAATGTCTTTTGATCCCTACCACTGCGTCGAGCGTCGCTGGGGTGCCACTGATACGACAGAGCTAAATTCGTGCACGGATGGTTCCACTAAAAAAGCTTGGTATGAAGCCGAACAAAATCTGCGCAATCAATTGGATCGCGCCTATGATGTAAAAATGGGTTTTTCTTTGGATCAACTTCAAAAGGGCGTGCCCGGAAGTGGCACACCTACACAGGTTGATATTGATTTAAAAGGCTACTTGAATAGACAGTAATTTTTTGTCGATTAAATGAACCAACTAAGAATCGAAAGTCGGCCTTATTTAAAAAAATGATACTGTTATGGAAAAATATTTACGAAAAATGATTGATAAATCCCCAGCTGGCCTGAGCTATTTTCGCCCCAGCATTTGAGTTCGCCACCCGTTAAGATTGCACAACTGTGATTAGACCCAAGGGCTAAGCTCAGAACACCACTGGCAATGATTTGTGTCGGAGTATTTCGTTGCGTCGTCGTACCATCACCCAGCTGACCAGAAATATTATTTCCCCAGCACTTCAGCTCGCCACCGGTTAAAACCACACAGCTGTGGTAATCACCCAAAGATACACTCTGAACACCACTTGCAATGATCTGTGTCGGTGTATTTTGCTGAGTCGTCGTTCCATCGCCTAGCTGACCTTGGAAATTATTTCCCCAGCACTTCAGCTCGCCACCAGTTATGATCGCACAACTGTGATCACGTCCCAAAGATACACTCTGCACGCCACTTGCAATGATCTGTGTCGGTG
>JANNCH010000393.1:0-3930 GCA_031386315.1 Pseudobdellovibrionaceae bacterium | reverse complement strand
GTGCAGAATCTGTCTGTCGATTTACTTGTGACATTTCAGCCTCTCAGAGAGGCTTCTTTCACCAGCCACTGAAAGATCGGAATATTCGATTCGACTTAACAACCTGTTTTTTCGAGAGAAATCAAAACAGAAACAAGTTGGCGTTCCCAAGGGGATTCGAACCCCTGCATCCTCCGTGAAAGGGAGGTGTCCTAGGCCTCTAGACGATGGGAACGTAGAGAAAAAATCTTGAACACAAAAAGTTGGTGGCTCGCGATGGATTCGAACCATCGACCCCTTCATTAAAAGTGAAGTGCTCTACCAGCTGAGCTAGCGAACCACTTTATGTGTTCAAGGAGTGCCAATTTCAGTGAAATGGGGATTAATGTCAAATGCTTTTCTGAAAGAATTTTATTTATTTAAAGCAGAACGAAGATCTTCACCGCCGCTGTATGCTAGTTTGTTTAAAGATTGGGCAAATCCATCTGCTGGCACCTGTTTTGTAACCAAAAAAATAAACAATAATACATCCAGCAGTATGAACCCTGCCTTGCCAGCATACCACCATTCGCATAAATCGCTAAGATGAGGCCCTTAGGGCAGTTGATGACGAGAGCGTTCCAGACGTAGATATGTCCAAAAAATCGATGCAGCTTTCTATTTTCTTTAAGAAAAAGTTCAAAGAATTGCGAGGAACCTGCTAGCAAGGCATTGATTGCCGAAAAGACGTGGATGTAAAATACCGACTTCCAAAGTGGGTTGGTAATCACATCTTGTTTTAAAAGTAAAAACTGAACATCATCATTAAAAGCCGTGTAACCCAATATAGTGCGAAGCATAAGAAAGCTACCAATACAGAGCGAGGCTCTGGCGTTTGCAAAAGGCAAAGCTTTCTTAGATATTGATCAGCTGTTGATCAATTATTAAATAGTGGTTTTACCCACAAAGTTTGTTCACGCCCAGGTCCCACCGAAATGACGTCGATTGGAGTGCCTAGTTGCGAGCCAATGTAATCAATATAACTTGTCGCTGGTCTTGGCAGATCTGACAATGTTTTGATTTTAGAAATATCTTGTGTCCAACCTGGGATCCATTCGATCACAGGTTCAACTTTTTCCAAATCCGTGATTGATGTCGGGAAGTCAGTCACGGTTTCGCCATTGATTTTATAAGCAGTGCAAACGCCGATACGATCATGACCAGTCAGAATGTCTATTTTCATCATCGCAAGGTTTGTAATGCCATTCACGCGGATCGCGTATTTCAACGCCACTAAATCAATCCAACCACAACGACGCGCGCGTCCTGTTGTAGATCCGAATTCGTGACCGTCGGTTTGTATTTTTTTGCCCACATCATCCGTCAGTTCAGTTGGGAAGGGACCACCACCCACACGAGTGGTGTAAGCTTTGAATACGCCGATAACTTTTTGAATATGCGTGGGGCCAATGCCCGCGCCAATGCAGGCTGAGCCCGCAACGGTTGAAGAGCTTGTCACGAAAGGATAAGTCCCGTGTAAAATATCCAGCATGGTTCCTTGTGCGCCTTCAAACAAAATGCGTTTGCCAGCTTTCAATTGTTTGTTGATATACACCGAGGTGTCTTTGGAACGGTAAGGAGCTAACTCTTCAGCTGTGCTCGCCAACTGATCCATCAAATCATCCGCTTTGAAAGTAGGGATTTTATAGTAGTTTTCGAACATAAAGTTTTTTTCGCGTAAAGCGAGTTCTAACTTTTTCTTCAAAGAGTCGCGGTGAAAAATATCACCTACTAGAATCGCACGTCGAGAAGCGCGATCCTCATAGGCAGGGCCAATGCCTTTGCCAGTGGTGCCGATTTTATTATCGTTTAACGACGCTTCCCGAGCTGCATCCAAAGCTTTGTGGTATGGAAGAATCACTGTCGCATTGTCAGATAGCAATAGCTGTTTCGGATTTTGCAAATAGCCATTGGTTTTTAGATTGCGAATTTCATCGAGAATACCAAACACATCGACAACGACGCCTGAAGTGATGACGCAGTTTGTATCGGCACGTAGGACTCCGCTAGGTATGAGATGCAAAACGGTTTTTTTGCCGTTCACAACCAGAGTATGTCCTGCATTGGCTCCGCCTTGGTAGCGTACAACCATGTCGGCTTTCTCTGCAAATACATCGATTAATTTACCTTTACCTTCGTCGCCCCACTGAGCGCCTACAACGACAACACCAGACATAGTGGACTCCATTTTTGATGGCCTCAAGATCACTCAAGATGTTGTTTCAAGCAAGTGAACTAAGTCCTAATGCACAGTGTTTTTTAAGAGCGCCTAAAAAAATGACTGGATCCTTCGTTGTTCGAGCCGTGAGGCACGAGGAGGCTTAGAGTATGCTCTTTTATTCGGCGCCGAAAGGACGGGCGCCGTACCATGGAACCCTTGGCGGCAGTGTGTCTGAGGTCGATCCATCGATGAAGAATGTCACCAGCTTGTTGGCCGCGACCTGAGAGGCTTTAAAGAAGGCCTCGTCAGTGTTAGCGCCAATGTGAGGGGTTAGAATCACATTCGGGAAGCGGGTGATATTAGCTTCTTTTGGGAGTGGCTCGCGTTCGAAGACATCTAAACCCACAGCTAAGAGATAATTTTTTTCGATGGCTTCCACCAAATCATTTTCTTTGATGACTGAGCCACGGGATGTGTTCACTAAGATCATGCCGCGATGGATGTATTCAAAGTGAGAGCGATTGAGCATATATTCGGTTTCGAGCGTCTTAGGCACATGAAAGCTTAAAACATCAGCAGTTTTTAAAACCTCTTCATAGCTATTGCGAGGAATACCCAATCTTTCAAAAGTTTCGTCTACTTGATAAGGATCATAGGCGATCACATTCATGCCGAAAGCTTTGGCAAGTTCTGCCACGCGCGAACCAATGCGGCCCAGGCCAATGATTCCATAGGTACGACCGGCAAGCTCAAGTCCTAGAATACGCTCGCGCTGCCAGTCTCCGGACTTAACCATTTCGTGTCCCGCAGAAATTTGACTGGCGCAATTAAGCACCAAACCGAAAGTTAATTGCGCAGCACTTTCAATATTAGCTGTCGGAGTGTGCATCACTGTCACGCCCCACTTTTGAGTGGCATCCAAATCAATGTGATCAAAGCCACTGGTGGCAGTGATGATGACTTGTAACTGTCGGGCTTTTTTTAAAAGTTCTTCATCAATACGTGTGCGACTGCGAATAAGAAGTGCGTGGGCCGATACCAATTGCTCAAGCGGTAAGTGCATAGGGGAATCACTTTTTACAACTTCCAGCAAAGGATTTTGCGACAGATACAGATAGCTGTCCTGTGCAAAACGATCCGTGACCAAGACTTTCTTTTTCACGGATGGGCCTCCAAAAATAGACGGGCTTTTTGTGTGATTTCGCGGACTTTTTCTGTGTTAATAAAAGTGGCATCAAGTTCGCTTAGAACTAAGCCCAGGGCCTCGATCATGCGAACCTGTTCGTGATCTTGGATATAACCCATATGACCAATGCGAATGATTTTTCCCTTGGCCTGATCTTGGCCACCCATAATAGTGATTTGATATTTTTCTTCGAGCAAGCTGCGAACTTTTTGTCCGTCAATATGAGCAGGCACTTGTAAAGCCGTTACTGAATCCGACGGCGCTTTTGAGTATAGTTGCAGTCCAAGTTCCAAGCCAAATTGACGAATGAAATCGGCACGGCGATGGATTTCTGCAAAATGTTTTGTCAGAGTTTTTTTCTCGATGTCTGTAAAAACCCAGTCCAAGGCACGAATCAAGGCGACATTAGAGCTGTAAAAGGTTTCTCCGGATTTGTTGGCTTTCTTTTCTTTGCGTACATCAAAATAAAATCGGGGAGTGCGGGCAAGGTCTACAAACCTCCAGGCTTTTTTAGAAAATGAAATCAAACTTAAGCCCGTGGGTAACATAAATGCTTTTTGTGAGC
>JANNCH010000502.1:0-1825 GCA_031386315.1 Pseudobdellovibrionaceae bacterium | reverse complement strand
TACTTGCAATGCAAAAGGAGTGCTACGTGTGCCTAAGGTTGCTGAATAGTCTGCTTGGTGTGCAGAACTCAAAATAGGCCATACAGAAAAAGAGATCAGTATTATCCATTTTAATAGTTTCACAGATGAGCATCCTTTTTTAGAAGCTCAGTACATCACGCGTGGATATCTATGTCATTGCAATTACACTGCTAGAATCTCGCAAAATGTTTGATTTGATGTGGATGTTATTCGAAGGGCTAGAATAAAATATGAAAATGATTTTAGAATAGTAAATCGACATTTAAGCCGTATCGTTACGTGGTTTAAATGTGCATTTCTGATTAGGCAGCGTGGTCTTATTGTTTTTTAGTTAAGCCAGTGATGTGTCCCATTTGCTCTGCTGAAAAAGCAGAGTCAGGACAAATGGCACTTCCGGTGGACGATGTTTTAGGTCAAGCACAGGTTGTTGTGAAGCCCATTGCCATGGGACATAGGATTCCAGAGGTGGCCGGTGCCGCGATTCTTGGTGACGGACGTACTGTTCTAATATTGGATCCATCCGCGATCACTTCGCAAATATCACGTGAGTCAGCAGTATGAGTTCAGCAAAAAAAGTGAATGAAAATTTTGTATTAAATGAATTTGATGACATTCCGTTGTCGCAAACGACTTATCAAAAATTCGCGAGCTATATGTATGAAATCGCAGGTGCAGCCGTGGCTTTAGGGGTTGCAGATAAATTTTACCTTTAGATGGCATAGCTCATGATTTGTTAAAGCAATTGAATCAGCGCTTGGCAGCTTAAAGGCTTGACGCTTCAATCGGAGTATTGAAATGACGATTCACTTGGTCAATCCAAAATTTGCTTTCTTGGGGTGATAGCGAATAGTCCATTTGTGCTAATTTCAATGCAAGAATAAACGAGTCATTGCGTATAAAAGCGACTTGTCGACGTTCGCCCTTACGCATATAAGAATCAATTTTTTTCAATCCTTGAACAAGCTTCATGCAGTGAAAAAAGATGGCTGCCTCTTGTTTGAAAATTCCAATTTCATCACGGACAAAAATACCAACACGGGGATCTTCTTCAACTGCATTCAGATCCCAATGATCTTCGCCGAGTTGGGCTTTTAGAAAAGCGAACAACAAGCCTGAAAAAAGTTCGATGGGCTCTTTTTTATTGATATCCACTGCACTGATGCGCTCGATGTAGGATTCAAATATTTCAAGTTTTTCTGGATTCTCGTAGATGTTGTGAATGCTCGGAAGAATTTCTTTAAGCACACCCATATCAAAAAGCTCTGTAAAAGCTAACAATGCATTCGGCAGTCGTAAAAACTTAAGATACTCTTCACGTCGTCTTGGTAAAACAGCACGTTTTAATTCGCCTGCACATTCTTGGATGGCGCCGCGCATGTCTGGATCAATCACAAAACCAATTTTATGGGAAAGTCGAATGGCGCGCAGGATGCGCACAGGATCTTCGATCAGTCGTTCTTTTGGATTACCAATCATTCGTAAAATACGACTTTCGATATCTTTAAGACCGTCGCAATAATCAATCAGTTTATGATTAACGGGATCATAGAAAAGGGCATTGACGGTAAAGTCACGGCGGCGGGCATCTTCTTCGCATGTACCAAAGTAGTTATCGCCTTCGATCGCCATTTCGGGAGCATTCAATTCTTCAAGGGTTATGCTGCGGCGAAAAGTGGCCACTTCAAATTGTTGATCACCGCGCTTAACCAGAACTAGGCGAAAGCGTCGACCAATGACGTAACTATTTGGTACTTTTTTACGCACCTGTTGTGGAAGAGCGCCGGTGGCGATATCAAAATCTTTA
>JANNCH010000155.1:0-3652 GCA_031386315.1 Pseudobdellovibrionaceae bacterium | reverse complement strand
CCCGTGAAGGGCTTAAGTATTCAGAAGTGTGGCTCAGCGAATTGATCTGGCGAGATTTTTTTATGCAAATTCTTTGGCATTATCCCCAGGTGGTAAAAACAAGCTACCGTCCTGAATATGATAAAATTGAATGGCGTGAATCAAAAGCGGACTTCAAGCGTTGGAGCGAAGGTCAAACTGGCTATCCCCTTGTCGATGCGGGAATGCGTGAGTTGAACGCCACCGGATTTATGCATAATCGTGTGCGTATGGTGGTCGCTAGTTTTTTATGTAAGCATCTGTTGATTCATTGGTTTCAAGGTGAAAGATATTTTGCAAAAAAATTGCACGACTATGATCTGGCAGCGAACAACGGTAATTGGCAATGGGCGGCTGGTAGTGGTTGTGACGCGGCTCCTTATTTTCGAATTTTCAATCCCATGACTCAGGCTGAAAAGTTTGATCCAGACAGTGAGTATATCAAGAAGTGGGTTCCTGAATATGAAACAAATAAATATGTCGAACCCATGGTTGAGCATACTTTTGCCAGAGACCGTTGTTTGAAAGCATTCACAAAAACTTTAAAGACGGGTAGGTCATGAAAATTTTAATAACCGGTGCAACCGGATTGATCGGTCAGGCTTTGGTAAAAGCACTTGTTGAAAAAAAACATCAGGTACTGATTGTCAGTCGCAGTGTGAAATCTACAAAAAGGCTGAACTTCCCAGCGGAAGTAATAGTAGGGGATTTAAATAAAGGCCCATTACGTGACCTGCGTGTGAACGATGTTGATGTGGTCATCAATTTAGCAGGTGAACCCGTTGCAAGCGGTCGTTGGACCGATGCCAAAAAGAAAAAAATTTACGATTCTCGAATTAGTGTCACTCAAAATTTAGTCAAATCTTTGACTCAAAAGACGACAGCTTTTATTTCTTCTTCTGCAGTCGGATTTTATTCAGATCGCGGTGATGAAGTTTTAAATGAGGATTCGGCTCCTGGGCATGATTTTTTAGCTAAAGTTTGTGTGGATTGGGAAAATGCAGTCGGTGAGTTCCCGGGGCGAAAAGTTTTCATTCGCACGGGTGTTGTGCTTTCAGCAAAAGGTGGAGCGCTCGAAAAAATGTTACCACCTTTTCGTTTGGGCCTTGGTGGTCCATTGGCCGGGGGGCTTCAGTGGATGAGCTGGATTCATCTAGAAGATATGGTGAATCTTTATGTGTGGGCCGTTGAAAATCAAAAAGCAAACGCTGCTTATAATGCAGTCTCTCCGTACCCTGTGAGCAACCGTCACTTCACAGAAGTGCTAGCAAAAACTTTGGGTAAAGGGGTAGGGCCTTCAGTACCGCTTTTTGCTATGAAAATTCTTTTCGGTGAAATGGCTTCGGTATTGGTGGCTTCACAAAAGGCTTCTAGTCAAAAAGCTATCACAGAAGGATTCGTCTTTAAGCACGCCTTTTTACCAGAAGCCCTGCATAATTTATTTCCAGCACCTACCAAATAGAGATCTGCCCATCATTCTTTAGTCCAGACTAGGTATAGAGCCACAAATGCAACTGGTAGGTCCTTTATTCTCGGTAGTAGAATAAAGGCTTATATGAAATGCAGAGTTGAATTAGACGGTCGTGACTTTATTGAAGTCGAGTATGAGGGGAATGAGTCCTCTCAGGGTAAGCTTTTGCAAGTATCAATGGTTGGATGTATGGAAATGCTAGAGATGATGCAAAAGATGAAACGTAGTTTTGGTACGAATATCCATTCTTGGCCTTTGCCGGATGGACGTGACCATTCTAGTTTATTATTGCGTGAATTGATTTTGCGTCTGCGCGGCGAATGGAAATTCCCCTATGAAGAAGAAGAGCTTTGTCACTGTCGCACGATTCCTGCGCACACTGTGGATCAAGCCATCATTGGTGGTGCCCATACGGCCGAAATGGTGAGTCGTCAAACCTCAGCGAGTACGGCCTGTGGAACTTGTCGCCCCAATGTGCAAAAAATTATTGATTATCGTCTGGGCAACAAAGCTAGCTAGAGGTTTTATGAAAAGCAATCTTTCTTGTTTTCTAATGGCTGCGCTTGTTTGTGTTCTTACTGGTTGTTCTGCTGCTAGCATACGTGAGCCTGCCGGTGAAAGTATGAATACGAAAGTATGGAATAGTTACGAAAAAAAATACGTTGGAATAAGTATTCAAAAAAATTGTGGCCCTCAAATGATTCGCCCACCTACGGGTGTGCCTATTCGCGGGAAGGTCATCGCATTGCATGGCTTTACGGCCTGTCCCCAGCAATATTTTGACTGGGCAAAAACACTTTCGAAAAATGGTTACGTTGTGCAAATGATGCTTTTGCCAGGTCATGGGCTTAGGCCTCATGCTGATGGGGCCGATGATATAAGTCAGATGCCTAGCGGTAGTTCTGCGAATGCCTACTATGACTTTGCAGATGAGGTGATTAAAATTGCACGTGCTGATAGATTGCCCACGATTTTAACTGGTGTCTCAACGGGTGGAACGATTGCGTTGCAAGCGGCATTCAAAGATCCGGGTGCATTTGAAAAGTTGATTTTGTTTTCACCTTACTTTGCAGCTTCGAATTTACTTTACAGAAATATTCTGCCGATTGGGGGACGAGTGCCCTTGCTAAGTGCAAAAATAGTCAGCTGGGGACCTAGTTGTTTAAATGAAATGTCGCGCGGTCGCGCAGGTGTTTGTACATTTAGATTGCATCAACTGCAGTCAGTGCAAAGTTTTGGTAAAACCATTGCCAATACGGCTCGGTCGATTTATCCAAAAATTCAAATCGTAGGAGTCACTGGTGATAAAGCGGCATCGACAGAGTATATTCAGATCGCAGCAAAAAAATTAGGTTGGTCATTGGACAACAACGAAAACGTATCAGTTTGTTTGTATAAAAATGGCGCCAATCATTCTTTGCTTTCAAAATATGATTCGCCCGATGAAAACAAGTTTTGGCTTTCATCCATGTTAAAAGATTCAAACAATTTTATTGAAGACGGAAAGTTTTTTCCAACAAAAGGCGATAGTGGCGAGTTCGGTTTGCCGTCCTGCACTTTGAGCAAATAAAAATCACTGGACAGTTTATTTTGTCGATCCATCTTCTCCAACACCTTCAGTGTTGGAGTTGGGGATCTTTGCGCCGTCAGACTTTAAACTACCGACCCCTTCGGTCCGAATATCTGCGGCCCCTTCAGTGCCAGTAGGCAATTTGCCAGTCATATCAGGAATGATTTTTTCTGGAAAGGTTCCAGTTTGTAAGTAGTGTTCAAGCATTGGTTTCAGTTTGCGTCGGCAGGATCCTCCACAAGGGCCAACGCCAGCGGTGGTTTCATCAAATATTTTATTCAGAGTATCACAGCCTTCTCTGATCGCTTTTTCTATAGTCTCGCGCGAGACATTGTTGCAACGGCAGATGATCTCGGCGCGGGGTTTTTGTCCCATTAGGTTTTTTTAAGTTTTTCGATGAGGGCAGAGACAACTTTGTCTTTTATTTTTTCATAGTTACTTTTAACAAAAGCTCCGGCTGCATGGGAATGTCCGCCCCCGCCAATGCTTTCGGCAATAGAAACCACTTCTAATTTATTTTTACTGCGTAAACTGACTTTGTATTCATTGTCAGCATCTTCACGAAACACTACGGCCGCTTCGAGAGTTTCAAT
>JANNCH010000389.1:0-3968 GCA_031386315.1 Pseudobdellovibrionaceae bacterium | reverse complement strand
TTTTTTCTGTGCATCGAGCTGGTCTTGAACCTTTTTTACTTCTTTATTCAACTGATCCTTGGCTTTGTTGATCTCAGCATCTATTTGGGCTTTTTGTTTGCCAATTTGTTCGTCGACGAACGCTTGAATCTTTTTCTTGGCTTCTTCAATTTTGGCTTGGATTTGCTTTTCAAATCCCTTTTGTAACTCGCCACCTATGTTAGAATTCACGCTCAAAGCCATGCCGGGCAGTATGCCTTCTCCGTGGGCTGACAAAGTAACCACTGGAATGCCTGCGAAAACCGCTTTTAGAATTTCGTCAGCGATTTGGTTTTTGGCTGAGATATCGTAATCAATTTTTGCAAATTGATTATCTAAATTCATAGTGAATTTTTTTAAGCCGACTAAATCACCATCTAACTTCATCGAGGCATAGGCCTTTTTGAAAGCAATTTGCACATCCGGAGATTGCACAAGTTCTTTGCCCACAAGCCCGTATGAAGCCACATTCATTTGATACTTAATAATACTTTCGGCCTTTGTATTATCCAGTGAAAGGCGAAGCAAAAGACCTGAAAGATCCATTGCTGGAAAGTTCCCTTCAATAGTGGCAATCGTTGGACGACCCACTAGTTTTTGATTGGATGTTATGTCTAAAATTTCACCCTTGATATTGCCAGAATATTGGCTCATGCCAGCTTGTGAGCTAATTCCTGCGCGTTTTACCCAAAATAGTGGGTAAGAGTTTGGGCGACCGAATTCGTATGTAATGCCTTTCTCACGAGGGTGGGGCTGAATAGCGATCTCGTCGGCGGGGTCTTCTTTTTCACCTTTTTTAGTAAATTTTGGTGGTAAATATTTTTCGGCGAGTGCTTTGTATTTGTTGGCTTTTGCTATGTATGGGCCCAAATACTTCATGAAAATTCCACGACTAAGACTGCTGGCATCGATCTTAGGAATACGAAAGTGAGTCTCTAGCTCTTTGATGTCTTTTTTGATCTGTGCTTCGATGGATTTGTATTCGACATCGACATTTTTTAGGTCACCGTTTAGGTCGTTGCTTGTCGTTTGAATTTGTTTGTACTTAGCATCGGCTTCTTTGAAAATCACATCGAGCTCTTGAAGTGATTGCTGAAGTTCTTGTGGAGTATTGAAGTTGCTAGTTTTCACTTTGCCAATGCGTTCACCTAAGGATTGGATTTCTTTGCCTTGAGGCAAGGCTTTGATTTTTTCATCCCAAACTTTTTGTTTGGTCTGAAGTTCAGTTTGAAATTTTTCAAGCATAGCTTTCGATGGAAGTTGGCTTTCTAGCTGTTTTAGTTGCGCATTGGGATCGGATCCTCCAAGCATCGAAACTACGTCACCTAAGACATTCTCGTTGTACTCTTCTTTTGCATAGCCGAGAGCTTCGTCTTTTAATTTGTCTACGGCGCTTGGTTCGTTAGAGACAACGACAGGTTCTGGTGGGGCTACCTTGCCAGGGTGTTTTCGCGGGGAACCAAATTCGATTTGTTCGATGGCAGCTTCGTTAATCACGGTCCGAGCTCTCAACAAAGCATCCCAAAGCATTGCGAAACGAATAGAGCCAATTTTGATGGCGTTGACACTTGGTTTTTCCGAATCTGTAACCTCGATACCTTTGATGTCGATACTAGCTTTAAAAAAACTCGTGTCGAGGTCAGCCACATTGACTTCTACTCCAAGTGCTTTGTATCCGCCCCATTCGATAGCTTTGCGAAGATGAGCGTCGAAGAAAAAGTGCATATAAAGGACGGCGACTAGGGAAATAATAGTGAATGGTACAATTGCACCCCAACGAATAGGACCCTTAGGTTTTTTTACTTTTGGAGTTTTAACTGGCATTAAATTTTCAGTTGTCATTTACGAATTCCTTTTTTCTCTGGTGAAGTATCTATGTGATTCGGAGTGGCCTATACGTTGTAGAGATCGTCGTATTTGCTGTACCAGAGATAAATTTTTGTAGCGGTGAAGGCTTTCCAAATTTTAGTTGTTTTAAAATGAGCCAAAACAAGTTCACGATATTTAAAAATAAGAACTTTAAATCCAAAGTAAGCGAAAGGTGCAAGTAAGAATGAAATAACTAATGAGCCCATGATGATGCTGTTGTTAAAACGAGTCATCGGAACGAAAGGCATATTGTACATCGAAATAAATAACGGTCGTAGCGTTTCATTTTCTAAAACTGCTTTGCCCAAGAAGTGGCTAGGCCCGTCGAAAAGAAAAGCGACAAATTTAAAGAAGAACGCGGACAGCATGGCTGCACCCAGTTGCACTCTAAAAATAAAAACTAAGAAAAACACGATCACTGTTTGGATAGATACGAATGGGGCAAATCCCAAGAGCAATCCAAGTGTTAAACCAGCAGCAAGCTGATTGGTCCCGGTGTCTGAGTTGAGAAGTTTTAAGAACGAGTACAGCTGCTTCAGAAGAAGTGTCATGCGGGCTCCTTAGTTTTGTATTTATCGAGTTTAGGAAGTCCTTGATATGTTTGCAATAGTTTGAAATATTTAAACGGCGCTGCAGAGGTTCATCATTATGCCAAAACTTCAAATTGATCCCGCCGATTCTATTTTTCGTATAATTTCTGGGAGCATTCTTTCAGGTGCGTCGTTGATTTTTGTTGAAGAGGGGATGACTCTAGGGGCCAAAGCGCTTTTTGAGCTTCTAAAACAGAAGCTAAACGGAAAAATGGCCTTTTCATTGGTTTCTATTCAAAGTCTACTGGCGGACCCAAGCACCCCGCGCACTCAACTTCAAGACGTTATGTTCTTAGGAGCTATCGAAGATGCGCAGGTAGAAATGCTTGCACGCGTTTGTGCTTGTAAGGTAGTCAAATGCGAAACTGCGATCTGGGCACCTTCTCTTTTCGATGTTGCATGGGATGTTAACTCATTACCCGTGAATCAATTATTCAATTTATTAGATAGTTTGTGCTCTACGGATCATCATATCACTAGCAGTCAAGTGGACGCCCGAACTCTCGCTCGCAAGGTGAGTTCTTCGGTGGCTTTGTTTTTGGATAGAGATGATGTGATTGTCCGCAATGTCCCGTACAACAAGGATCCGGAAAAAGTTATTTTGATGCCAGGTATATGTGAATTGATCAATAGGGCACACGAAAATAATGAGTTGGTAATTATTTGTTCCAATCAATCTGGAATTGGTCGTGGTCTGGTGAGCAATGAAGAATACAAACTGGTCCACCAACGAATGTTGAAGCTGCTGAGTTCCGTGGGTGCTTGGGTGGACGATTGTTTTTGGTCAAGTTACATTGAAGGCAGCGTCTTAAAAGATACGGCCCTATACCCCCAGATGCGCAAGCCTAGGCCCGGTATGTTTGTTGAGGCTGCGCGCAAGTGGTCAATTGACTTATCCAATTCTAGAATGATTGGAGACAGTGCCACGGATCTTATGGCCGCCTATCATGCGGGTGTCCAAAAATTGTATTTGCTGGCATCTGAAAAATTAGAGGATGAGAAAAAATATTTAACTAATTTCCAGACCCGTATTCCGGGTCTGGTTTATAAGACTTTGCCAAATCTAAATTCTATTTGAGTGGACGCATTGGAGCGAATTGCTCTGTCTGCATGACCAAGGATTGATAAACTCGCAAAGCATCGTCGAATTCATATAAATTTTTATCCTGTGCGTAGGCTTCGTCAAAGGCACCTTTCGAGCGAACAAAGATGAGTTCTTCCGGCAATTTATTTTCAAAGAACTGTTGAGGAGCAATGAAGACCGAGAAATAGCGCTCGTCTAATTTTATGAACGAATTCACGAGTGAGAAAATGACGGGGTTGACAAATCCCTGAGCTTTTTTAGAAGCATCAAAAAGTCCTTGAACGAGTCTTGAACTGCGAATGCTAGACGAGCCTTCACGTGCGGCTTGATCCAAAGTTCTGCCGAAATCTTCAATCACATCCATAGAATCACGTACCGATATTGAGTGGCCATACATTGATACTTTA
>JANNCH010000484.1:0-1875 GCA_031386315.1 Pseudobdellovibrionaceae bacterium | reverse complement strand
CCCATAATACTTGTGACACCATCCAACTTATTTTTAACTTGAAAATCATAGGCATCCGAAACTTGGCTTAGCATATTTTCGAGCTCGCCTGTTTTTTCGCCAATATTTACCATGTGAATCACGATCGGTGGAAACTGACCGCTGCGCTTGAGTGGGGCAGCGATAGATTCCCCTTCCGAGATATGATTGCGGGCATCATCAATGGCTGTCGCAAGAACATGGTTGTTAACCACATTGCGAACAATCCCGAGGGCCGTTAACATCGGTACACCGCCGTTGAGCAATGTTGAAAGTGTGCGTGTAAAACGAGCAACTGCAACCATACGGACAACAGGACCAGCGATGGGAAGTTTCAAAGCAATCGCATCCCATTGTTTTGAACCTGCAGGACTTTTTTTCCAGTTGGCGAAGGTCAAATAAGCAATAACTATAACACCAACGATCATGTACCAGTAATTTACTAGAATCGTACTAAAATTAATAATCGCCACTGTGTACCACGGCAAAATCAACTGCGGATTCGCCTCAAAGACAGAGACCATTTTTGGTATTAAAAAGATAAATAAGAATGCAAGTAATCCGCAAGTAACAACCATCATGATGATAGGGTAGGTCATGGCACTTGATACTTTGGACTGAAGATCGGCCTGAGCCTCTGTGAACTCTGCGAGTCTCATTAGAATAACATCCAATGAGCCTGACATTTCGCCGGCTTCTACGAGTGAAACATAGATATTATTAAAAATAGAAGGATACTTCCCCAAGGCTTTATATAGAGGACTTCCTTCGTTGACCATGTTCTTGCAATCGGCAATGGCCTCTGCAAGTGCGGGCTGCTCGACTTGCTCTGATACCGCTGTGAGCGCATCCACGAGAGGAATATTGGCTTTGACCAATGTTGCCAACTGACGAGTCATCAAGGCTAAATCTTTTACGCCAATTTTTGCGCCTTTGGCTGTACTGCCCTTTGCTTTTTTGGGATCTGTTTTCTTTTTGTCTTTTATCTCAACGACAAAAATATTGTCTTTCTTGAGTTTGGCACGAGCCACGCGCATGCTTTCAGAGTCTACGACTCCTTTGACATTGCGTCCGTCTTTCGTTAGGCCTTTGTACTCAAAAATAGGCATATGTACTTTCTAGATATCGAGTTGCGTGTTGCTTGTTAATTCTTCGATGGAAGTGATACCTGCTAAAACTTTTTGAATGCCGTGATCTCGGAATGTTTTCATTCCAGCTGCGACAGCCACTTTTTTAATCGCATTACCATCTTTTTTCTGCATGATCAGTGAACGGATATCATCAGTCACCATCAATAATTCACTAATAGTTGTTCGACCCGAGTATCCTTTTTGTCCACAGTGATTGCAACCCATTGGCTTGCAGATGTGGTGTTCTTGGGCGACTTGTCTGTTGATGCCTAAAAGTTGTAATTCGAAATCAGTGGCTTGATGAGGGGCTTTGCAGTGAGGGCAAAGTATGCGCACCAAACGTTGGGCAATCACACCCATGATGGATGTTGCAATCAGAAAGGGCTCAACACCGAAATCGATTAGACGGGGGAATGCGCCGGCAGAGTCATTCGTATGCAGTGTAGATAAAACCAAGTGACCAGTGAGTGATGCTTGGATTGCGAGCTCAGCTGTTTCTAAGTCACGAATCTCTCCGACCATGATGGTGTCTGGATCTTGACGAAGAAATGATCGTAAACCTGCCGCAAAGGTGAGTCCAATTTTTGAATTCACTTGAACTTGGCCCACGCCATGAATACGTTGCTCGACAGGATCTTCCACTGTGAGAATATTCACATCAGGCTGATTTAGTTTCGTAACAGCACCATACAAAGTTGTGGATTTACCAGAACCCGTGGGGCCAGTG
>JANNCH010000457.1:0-2087 GCA_031386315.1 Pseudobdellovibrionaceae bacterium | reverse complement strand
GCGAACGGTGCTGCCATTGACCAAGCCATACTGTTCGACGATTTCAGTGCCAGAAATATAATCTAGAGTTGTTAAAATCATTTTGAATGGTCCTTTTCTATTTTAAATCAAGATAGCTAGTCATTAATTTGTTATCGGTTTCAAACTTTTCAAAGGCCAGTGTTACTAACTTAGTAATGAGATCTTTGTAGCTTATGCCTGAAGCTTCCCACATCTTGGGGTACATGGAAATTTTTGTAAAACCGGGAATGGTGTTGATTTCGTTGACGAAAATTTCACCATTGGGACGCAGAAAGAAGTCCACACGTGTGAGCCCGTCGCAGCCCATAATTTTGTATGTTTGAATGGCAGCTGCCTGAAGTTTTTTTGTAAGTTCAGGTGAAAGCTCTGCTGGAATTTTTAGTAGGGCCCCATTGTCGTCTAAATATTTAGCTTCGTACGAATAAAATTCGTGCTGCGGTATGATTTCGCCCGGCACAGATGCCTGTGGTGCATGGTTGTGACCCAAAACAGAGCATTCGATCTCGCGCCCTTGTATAAACTCTTCTGCCAGTACTTTGCTGTCATATAGAAAGGCATCTTTGATATGCTTGAAAAAATCATCTGCATTTTTAATTTTATGTACACCCACTGAAGAACCTGCATTGGCGGGTTTGATAAAGAAAGGCAATCCCAAGCTTGCAGAAAGCTCATCAAAAGAATGTTTTTCATGCGGCGTGAGCAAAACATATTTGGCATTGCTGATTTTTGCATACATCAGCAAGCGCTTCATCACTTCTTTATCCATACCAGCCGCAGAGCCAAGGACACCGCAGCCAACAAATGGAATATGCATCATTTTAAATAGACCTTGAATACAACCATCTTCGCCCAATGTTCCATGCATAACCGGAAAGGCGCAGTGGACAGGCGTTTTGCTTTGATCTTTCAAAGAAAAAATGACGGGGTCACCGTGCATTGAAATCAATGCGACGGCCTCAGCATCAGAGGGCAGGGCTCTGTCGTGTAAACTTACAACTTGAGAAAATATTTTTGTATCGGGAAACCGATACCAAGAGCCTTCTTTGCTAACGCCAATAAGTATAAAATCAAATTTTTCTTTATCCAAGGCATCGGCCACATTTTTGGCAGAGCGAAGTGAAACTTCGTGTTCTGCTGATTTACCGCCAAATATTAGAGCAACTGTTTTTTTCATGCAAAATCCTTCTTGAGTTTTTATGCCCACTCGACAAGTTCGTTGGCCATGGCTGAAATACCTTTAAATACTTCGTGTGGTTTGGCATTCTCGTACATATAGGCGGGGGTCGTGACCACTTTAGTTTCTCGATCTGAAATATAATCGTCCACTGGACAATCTTCGTGTTGAGCGCCTGTCTTTTCGATTTCTTTGGCGGTTTCTTTGTCATTGCCAATGGTGACTGTGACTTTCTTTGAACCTAAGACCTTAGCTAGCAGAGTGGGGGCGATGCAAATGGCGCCAATGGGTTTGCTAGCATTGTAGAACTCTAAAATCACTCGTTGAACCTCAGAGTTGACTTCGCATGCAGCGCCTTTTTGTGCCCAGTTGCTAAGGTTTTTTGCAGCACCAAAGCCCCCCGGGAAAGCCAGTCCATCAAAATCTTTTGCGAAAAGGTTTGTAAGATCTTTGGCATCACCACGGCAAAGTCGAGCACTTTCAGTCAGAACATTTCTTTGTTCATTTTTTTCATCAGAATCTTTAGTCAGATGATTAGTTGCTACGAATTCTTGATTGGGGGCGAAGCAATGAACTTCTGCTTTGGCTTGATGAAGGGCAATAAGAAGGCTCACGGTTTCTGTGATTTCACTTCCATCTAGATAGCCACAGCCTGCTAAAATGACCGCAATTTTTTTCATGTCTGAGCTCCTATGAGTGGGCCTAAAGATTTAAGCGCGCTCTCATAGGAATTTTAGCGTTATTGGATATCTTTTGTCTATCGTAGGATTATTTCTGGTCTGTTTTGAAGTTCTTGATATTGTCGCAAATGTTTACCAGGATTTTTTGTCCTGCGGCAGGTACCATAACAAGTCCTCGGCGACAGTTTTCGACAAGGCGTGAAAGGTATGGT
>JANNCH010000443.1:0-3101 GCA_031386315.1 Pseudobdellovibrionaceae bacterium | reverse complement strand
CAAGTCCCAATGCTAAGCCAATTTTAGCTTCAATCTGCGGGGACTTATCAAAAAGTGTTGTGGGGAAGTTTTGAAGGGTTGAAATTCTATTCACTGGAACTTCAAGAAGCTGCGTTAAAAAAGCCCCTAGATTTTGAATTTGCGAAGTGCCACCCGTAATACCAATGCTTAAGATTTCTGCATTGAATTCGGATTTAAATTCTAGAATAGAAAGCTGCACATCGCGAACCACTTCGCGCACACATTTAGAGATAGTTTCAGAAAAAGTAACTTGGTCAAAAGAAGCACCCTGTTTGTTGGTCAGGATGAAGGCTTTCGTTTCAAGTTCTTTCATGGCATCAAACAGAGGGATTTCGTATTTGCGAGAGATAGCTTCGGCAATATTTTTACCACCCCAAAGAACTGAGCGTGCACCAATCAGCGTATTGTTTTCGAATGCACACACCAGCGTATGTATGTGTCCCATATTGATGACAATATTGATATTACGAACTGGTTTTGTAATCTCATCAAGCTGTAAAGCTTGTGGGGGTTGTGCTGCCGGCGGCTCGCCCCATTTTTCGATCACATTGGCAAAAGCAGGCCCTTCCGCAGACAAGATGGATAAATCAACCCCAATGTCTTGAGCAATGTTGATCGCTTTTTCAACATGGCTTTTTGGTGAAGCACCGGCAAGCACTTCCGCGGTGGGGCCGATGCTACGGATAATTTTTGCATCAAAAATAGCATTGTCGATCGAGAAGGGGATGTCTTCTTCAAGTTCAAAGGCCATGCTTTTCGCAATTTTCATACGGTCATTGAACGGAAACATTTTATTGCGAAGGGCCACTCGATTTTGACGAAGTGCCATGATAAATTTTGTTTGCGAGTGATCGTACTTTGAAAGTAGGTCGCGCAGGTATTCGATGGTCTCTAGTTCGTGGTCTGCAGTCGCAGCGTTGCTGAGGCGATGTTCAAAATACTGATTGAGTTGAAACCCCTTGGATGTAGTTTGGATCTCAACGACTTTGATGCTGTAAGTACCAATATCTATTCCGATACATTTCATCGCTGCCGTTCCTCCTGAACGGGCCGAACCACGCCCAGACGTTTGTCCTGCGTGCTTCGTGCCACTACTGCTCTAAAGTATAAGGACCTGCGAGTGAAAGCTCAAGTGTTTTAGAAGAACTATTTTTCGCTCCAGTAAACAATGCGAGGGGCGCCCTTGTTGGCGGCGTCAGATTCGGTTTTTGGCTCGGCTTTCGGTGTCGTTGGATTGCCGCCCCCAGCAGAGTCATCACCACTCGCTGGGGGTGGCTTTTCTTTTGAAACATAGTTTTTAATTTTGCTAGCCGTTTGCGCAAAATCCATAACGATGGCAGTGATTTCACTACTGACATTGCCAAATTGTCCCGTACTGCGGATGCGAAAATTCATAATACTTTCAAAAACCAAAGGGATGTCGTCTGTCTTGCCTTGAATCTGTGCGCCCTTAGAGGTTGCGTATCCCCAAAAATCCTGTGCATCTTTGTAAGGACCACCAAGATTTTGATCTTCACGTCGCTTCATTAATTCGCTTACGACTTCGTCAGTTATTCCAGGGTCTAGAGATTTGAGAACAGCTTTGTTAGCAATATTTGGATTGATTCCTTTCATTCCATAAATTGTAACAATGGGCTCGAGCAAATCAAAAAAATCATCGTTCATATCTGGAACCATACGAAGCTCGGCCAATGTACGAAAGCCTCTGTTTGGAGGGAAGGCCTGGCTGCCAGCCTTGGTGTTGAGTTCAGAGTAAGCGGGCATTTTATCTTGGCCGGCACTGGTTCTTGATGTGGAAGACATCCAACCTTCGATAGAACCAATAAGCTCCTCAAAGCGGGTATTTGAATATTTACGCGAAAACTCATCATCACTTTTCATTTTTTCTGTGAATACAGACAGTAATTGTTTTTTTGCGTTTTCACGTAAAACCTTTGAAGGTGAAATCAAATCATTAAGGTCTAATTTAGAGCCCTCATCTTCGATCGTCACAATATAGCTGGAATCCATAATGGATTCTTTCACTAGTTTTTGGATATTGTCCTTTTCAACAGCATTCACTTCGGGGGCTACAGGTAGCGGCCAGGCAAAGGGGAAGCGCCAAATTTCGTCTAACATTCCAGCGCTTGAACCGAGTTGTTTACCGAACTGACTTTGTACTTTTTGGAAAACCTTAATGCGCAAAAGTGCTAGGTCTACCCCGGCTTTTGCAGCGTAATATGATTTAATACGATTCATGCCATTGGCGTTCACTTCGTATTCAATTCTGGTATCGTAGGTTACTTCGATAGCGATGTAGGTGACAATCATCATACATGCTACCGCGATCAAAATAGCAACACCACGATTGTTACTGAGTGGTTGACGGAGTTGTTTGCCAAGGATTTTGAGATCCACTGTTACTGCCTCCTGTGGTTGCTGGGGGATTATTCGGAAAATGCACTGGAATAATATTTTGCATCGAATATTTTTTAGATTTTCCGTTGGTCTTTTTTTCGACTGTCACTGAAACTTCGATGGCTTCAGGGTAATTATTTTTTGTTGCGGCGTCACCTGCCTGGTCACTGCGCCAATCATTGACCCAGTCTTGCTTACCTTTGCCAATATAACGTAATTTAAACTCAGAAATATTTTCTAATAATACAATTTCATCACCGCCTTTACTAACATCATCGTCAACAAGGCCCGAGCTACGCCGCCAAAGGCATTTTGAGCCACCACCATTCACTTTAAGACTCTTACAATCTTTCAGAGAATATCCAACCTCAGCAAAGTCTGCTTGCTGTGAGTTGCGCACAGTGCGGGTATTGTTTGAGGTTACAAAGTTCATTGTGTCGTTAGTGCCAATAAAGTGAGTCACCGGATCTTTGCGCGGCAGTTCACGTGTTTTAGAAAAAGGGTCGTACTTTGGGTCCGATGCAGCCGTAGCGCCGTCTGGCTTGGGTGTCTGGGCTGGTGGGGTAGCAGCAGCAGCAGCAGGTTTTTTCATCAGATCGTAAACATCTTTTTCGATGTCACGGTAATGAAAGGCCAAAGTCACATCGCCCTCAATAATGCGCATACTATCTCGCATGCGAGAT
>JANNCH010000440.1:0-3041 GCA_031386315.1 Pseudobdellovibrionaceae bacterium | reverse complement strand
TCTGCGATCAAAACACGTCCGCTAAAGACAGCTACAAATTGAGCCTCATTTTTTGTTTTTGAGTGCACAACTTCGGCAACAGGCAAGTCGATGCTGAACCAGAAATTCGAACCTTCGCCTGGTTTGCTATCCAGCCCAATTTCGCCACCCATAATGCCCACCAATTGGCGACAGATAGATAAACCCAGCCCGGTGCCTCCGAATTTGATCCCGGCTTTCGCTTGAAAGTACTGTTGAAATAAAGAATTTTTTTCTTCTTCTTCCAGCCCAGGGCCCGAGTCTTTGACTTCAAATTTTAAAGTCGTTTTGCCAGATAAAGTGACGCCAGCAGAAATTTTTAATGCGACGAAGCCTTTTTCTGTGAACTTCACACCGTTGCCGATCAGGTTGACAAGTATTTGGCGCAAGCGATCTTCATCGCCCACAAAATTCCAAGCGCTGTCGCCTGTGAAATTTAAATCCAAGCGAATGTTCTTTTCTCGTACTGTCGATTGAAAAAGTTCGACCACATCATTTGTCATAAATTTCAGATCGAAAGGACGGGGGTTCAACTGAATTTTTCCGGCCTCGATTTTTGAATGATCTAGGATGTCATTGATCAACATCAAAAGTGACTGGGCAGAGCGATTGATGATGCCAACATAGTCGTTTTGTTCTGTTGTTAGCGTAGTATCTGTCAGCAATGCCGCCATTCCCATTACGCCATTCATCGGCGTGCGAATTTCGTGGCTCATGGCAGCTAGAAAATCTGATTTTTTTCTTGAAGCTTCAACAGCGGCTTCTCGTGCGCGTTTCCATTCTCGCTCGGTCACTTTGCGACGACTGATATCTCGAAAAACAACCAGGGCTCCGCGGATGCTACCGTCGATACCATTTAAGTAACGACTGCTTAAACTGACATAGGTGCCTTCAGGGTGCACTTCGTTCTGAACATGAATTTCTAAATCATCGACCTGTTCGCCACGCAGGGCTTTTGCAAAAGGCAGTTCAGGTAGTGTCAAAGCTTGTGAACTTTCAGCATGAAAAAAACCTAGCAAGCTAGCTTCTTGTTCAGAGGCGATGCTTTTGATCCTGGTGCCGATAATTTTTTGTGCGGCAATATTGTAGTGTGTGAAGTGACCTTTTTCATCTACAACGATAAGGGCTTCGCTCATGCTGTTCAAAATTCCATCTAGCAGAATGGATTGAATTTGCAAATTTGAATTGTTCTTTTGTTGGCTCTTCAAGGCCTGCGTTTGCAAGGTATGGCCGAATACGATGCACAACGTAGCCAAAAGCAAGCCGCCGAAAAGTTGCCAGCGTGTCAAGGGTAATGAGATTCCACCGATGCGCATGGACTGCGACGAATTTTCTTTGATATCCATGATGATATTATCGATCAAGCCAGTCATGGTTTGTGAATCTTTGACCGAGCTCGGATTGCGGCTGGACTGATAGCGTCCATTTTGTTTGCTCAGCATGTCTGTATTCACAGCCGCAAAAAAAGTACGTATCGTCTTTTGGGTATCATAGAGGCGCACTTGTTGTTCGGGTGAAGAGCGTAATTTTTCACCTAGTTTGCTAAGTTTAGAATTAAGTTGAACAATCTGATTATTATATTCGTCTAATTCAGCGGTTTTGCCAGTGGCTAAAAATTGAGTGCTACTTTTTTTCAAAAGTTCGACAGTTTGCTTGGCATCGTCTAGCAAGGCGAGCGTTTCAAGATCTGTTTTGCCTGAGTAGCCTTGAAAATAGTAAATCAGCGAAGCTATAAAAATCAGAATGCCGAGGTAAGCCCCGAAGCGTGCAAAAAGAAATTTAAATAACGAAGATTCACCCATCGCTTACTTATCGGCATATCTCTATGTGCGATAAATGAAACAGGTGAATTCAAGACCAAAGAAGAGGGCCTATAGTTGTTTAAAGGCAAAACTGCCCTTGAGTCCTGTGCAATTCAAATTATCCAAATATAATTGCAGACGGTAATTCACATTCGCTTTTAGTTGAAATTGTACTCCGGATACTAATTCCGTGAAAACCGAATCGGCGATCAGAAAATAACGAGGGATGTGCTCGGCCCGGCAAAACAATCTGTCAAAAGACAGATTGTTGATAACAAATGTTTTGACCGAATCGCCGGTGGCAAAAAAGTAGTCCTTGGTGACAACTCGTGTGGTCGAATCAGATGCAGCTTGAAATGTATTGCTAAGTGGTGTGGTAACAGTGCCAATCGTTAGAACTTCGCTTTTTAAAGTCATTTGCCCGTTGACTGGTTTCGAAAGATTGTCGTTTTTGTCGACAAGTTTTCTATTTACTACTTCAGGCTCGGCACCGTTGCAACCGATGATAAAAGCTAGTGTGATTAGAACAAATAATTTTTTCATGGAAGCTCCTAAAGATACTTTAAACTATTTTAAAAAATCCGGCGTAAATGACTCCGGGAAAATCTCACTGAATTTAAAGGTCTTCATGGTCCCAGTTAAATTCGTTGTGTAAACCATCGTATCAACTGTGGCAAATTCAGCGATCACTTGACGACAGAGTCCACAAGGTGGCCAAGGTGCAGGGGCGTCGCTCACTACTAAAATCTCCGCGATGTTTTTAGCAGCGCCTTCACTCACAGATTTCCAAATAGCCACTCGCTCTGCGCACACAGTGCCGCCATAGGATGCATTTTCAACATTGCAACCCGAAAAAATTTGTCCATCAGTCATTAACACAGCGGCTCCAATAAAGGCTCCCGAATAAGGGGCGTGGGCTCTTTTTTGAGCAATGGTTGCTGCAGTAAAAAGTTTTTTTTGATTTTCAGTCATGATACTCCAAAGGTTTGATAACCTAAATTATGCAGAACTTTCGAGAGCTGAATCAAGGGTAAACCTTGAATCGCAGTAAAATCATCGGTTTCAATTTTTTCAAATAGGCTAATACCATGCAGTTCAATTTTGTAACTGCCAGCGCAATCCGTTGGTTGATCCAGTTCTACATAGCGAGTGATCTGTGCTGCGCTTAATTTTTTCATCGTAAGCGTTGTGATGTTTGTAAACGGGATGGCTTTTTCACCT
>JANNCH010000431.1:0-4192 GCA_031386315.1 Pseudobdellovibrionaceae bacterium | reverse complement strand
GTTGCTGCACCGAGTTCTTTGACATTATCCGTGATAATTCGGGCGCTTTGATTTTGGATTTGCTGACTTCTTGCAAACCAATGCACTTCTATAAATGGATATGAACGAATGCTCTGACCATTTTCAAAGTAGTCTGTCGTGATTGATTCAAATGTGAAATTGTCTTCGGATGTTTGCATCACAACTGCCAAAGACTTTGGCAGAGCGATACTGAGGCTAGCAACATGTTTGGAATCGAGTGCGCGAAATCTTAAGTGCGGCATAATATCCAGTGTTTGTCAGTTCACATTTGTCCCTGAACTCACTGTAGCACTTTGCACTCTGGTATCAACCTCTTTTTCTTTTCTGTTTGGTACATAAATTTGAAATCCAGCCGGTAACTTGAAGTTAGATTTCACCTTTTCTGGCAAATCAGCATTGGACTCTTGAAGCTCAGTGATCGTCAAACCAGTTTTACGCGCCAACGAATCCAATGAAACACTTTTTGAAAGAATCAATTTTTCAAATTTAATGGCCTCAGGGCGCACAAGCTCAGGGAATAATTCTTTGCTGTAAACCTCGGCTCTTAAAGCTGCCATAAAACAAGCGTAGAAATTTGAAGATGCAAACTGAAAGCTGTCCACATTGTATCTATCAATGATTTGCTGTAGGTCATAGGTCTTCAATTTTTTAACAGCCTTCATCATACTGCCCACACCGTGATTATACGATGTTACAACGAGTGGCCACTCTTTAAGAGCGCGTTTGTTTTGCTTCAACATATTGGCCGCAAAAATTGTGGATTTTAGAGGGGATTGTCTTTCATCAATGTGTGCATCCATATGCATACTTCCCTTGGCTACGTTAGGCATAATCTGCCAAACACCCAAGGCGCCAACACGGCTTTCTGCCTCTAAATTGAAACTGCTTTCGACCAAGGGAATCCGCACCAATTCACGTGGCAAACCGCGATCAGCGAAGACTTCTTCCATCATTGAAATGTAAGGCGCACTGTTGACTAAACCAGACTCAAACATATCCTTTTGGCCTAACTGAATACGCAATGACTTAATGGCTGCATTGATAACAGATTTTCTTGAGCCAGGGATAGATTCGAGGTCACTAAATATTTTAGCTTCTGCATCTGGAAGATTTTTAAAGTGAGCACGACGCGAAAGTACTTTTAATTTATTAAGTATCATTTCTTTTTTAGCCTCGGCGAGCATATCTGCATCGCGGCGATTCAACCATTTTGCATTGCGCGGCTGTTTAAAAATATCAGTTGCATCAACCACTTCAAAAACAACCCATGGGAACTCACGGTGATGGATCACATAATTTTTAGAGTCATATTTTGAGTAAATATCTAACCAAAATCCAATGCGCTTTTCTAAGCCTGTAGGGATTTTGAAAGCCTCAGAAAGACGATTATCCACGTCCATCAAAGCCAGCTCTTGTGGCGATTGTGCCAGAGCATGCTCTGTCACATCTGATGCTAGTGCAGCCTCAGCCGTCGTCTCTATAACTGCCTTATCTTCAACTATGGGGATAATCGAGATTGATTGCGAGTTATATACCATACTGAGGATTCCCAGAATGAGACTGCCGCCAATAATTAAGATAGAACGTTTTTTATTATTACTCATTGTTAATAATAGGTAGCAAGCTTGATACCACAGCTTATGGATGCCCAATCCAGTAGGATGGACCTAAAAACACAATAACTAGGCAAGATGCTCAAAATTGCTACCAGGGTAAAAAAAGGTAAAATAGAGAACTTTGGGACATCAGCGGCAGATTTGCATGGGTTCTGATAATAGATGGAATCGCTAGTACATCCATCCATGGAACGCTGAATTCTGACCTTCCTGGTCAGAATTACTAAAACTCACCAGAGGTCAAAGCGAGACATCTGGTTGTACGACATTTAAGCTCTGCCGGCCACGAAGACCGAGGGAAAGTTGCACACCATGGGGGGCCACAATGACGAATTATACGAACAGAAACTTCAATGAACAAAAAAATTTTGGATTCCACGCCGAACATAACTTCGGTCACCTTGGCAATCTGCCAAATGTATTCTTTGGTTTTGCGCAAATTGCGCAGCTAATGACTGAACTATTTTGTTATTGGAAAGAAGGCAAACTTGCGATTGAAAGTATTGACAGCAAGCGCCGGTATTTTGAACGATTGGCCGTGATGATTGGTTGCTTAGTGCTGCCAGAAAACGAGTGGCCGATATTGTATTTGAAGTTTGATTTTAATTCAGAGTAAAAAAAGAAAGCAGCTACAGCCACCAAGCCCGCTGCTTTTGGAGGCAAAGTCGATCAACAAACCTTCCCAGCAAATTCATATTGGCAAAATTTAAATCACTTCTTCTCAAAATGGTACAAACCCACCAAAGGTCTGGCGACGTCTAAATGAGCATTGTCGTAAATATCAGCATTTTAGATGTGGCTCAAAATAAGTCATACGGAATCCCTGGAACTGCTGAAGACCCCTAAGTATACTCCTGATTTTCATAATTTGACCGATAAGTTATCGTATGCAGGATACAAAAAGTTTGAGTCATTTTATTTTGCTATGCCTGATACTGCTGGCCAGCGTGGGTTGTGTAGTTGATGCAAATTTAATTCAACTCTCTAGAGAGTTAGTTCCTGCAATTTCTATTTCTGCCCCTTCAATTCCTTACGCTAAATCAACTTCATCAGCTGTGTTTACAGTGGTTTATAGTAGTTATAAAAACATCACATTACAAAGCAGTGACATCACAATTGTTGGCTCAGACACCACTGGTTGTATGGCTACGGTGGATGGCAGCGGTGATACCTATAATGTAACTATCGTTGGCTGTACTGGTAATGGTGCTGTGGGTATTGATATTGCCGAGGGCACGGCCACAGCAATTCGCAGTATAAACTATCAAGGGACTGAGATAGGACAGCAAAAAAGCATAATTTCACAAAGTGTGAGTAGTCTATCGCAAGATGCGCCTGCCTTGAGTTCTTCAACAAATCTTATCATAGATAATTTAGTAAGCGAGATCACATTCGCGGGTGCTTATTATGAATTTGATAAAAATGCAGGGACAGTTACTATTCCAATTAAAAGCTCGCTAGCTAAAAATTATGATTATAGTGAAGCAATCGTACTTTCAAGCTATGATAACTTAATGGCTGCACAGGATTACAGCCTTGGATTGGTTGAAATTCCGACAGGCTCAACGACTGGCACCTTCTCTTTAACATTAAATCGAAGAAGCACCTATGTTGGTAGTCAGTCATTGAAAATCCAAATTATTGGCAGTGGATATATCGCAAATCATGGTGCTAGTTTTGGCTCTGCTATAGAAGTATGGGTTAAAGATTTGGGTCAATCCCCAAGTCAAGTATATGAAAACATCAAATTAGGTAGCAGTCATAGCTGTGCAATTTTAACGGGCGGTGTGCTTAAATGCTGGGGATATAATAGCTATGGGGGATTAGGCGATGGGACTACAACAAATCGATATACACCGACACAGATTATAGTAAGTGGTGTAGAGTCAGTGTCTCTTGGGTCTGTACATAGTTGCGCGATTTTAACGGGTGGTGCGCTTAAATGCTGGGGATATAATGGCTATGGCGGATTAGGCGATGGGACTACAACAAATCGAAATACACCGATACAGATTATAGCAAGTGGTGTTGAGTCAGTCTCTCTTGGGCAAGGCCATACTTGTGCGATCTTAACGGGTGGTGCACTTAAATGCTGGGGAAATAATAGCTATGGGGGATTAGGCGATGGGACTACGACAAATCGAAATACACCGATACAGATTATAGCAAGTGGTGTTGAGTCAGTGTCACTTGGTAGCAGTCATAGCTGTGCGATTTTAACGGGCGGTGTGCTTAAATGCTGGGGATATAATAACTCTGGCCAGTTAGGCGATGGAACTACAACAGTTCGAAACACACCGACACAGATTATAGCAAGTGGTGTTGAATCAGTGTCACTTGGTAGCAGTCATAGCTGTGCGATCTTAACGGGTGGTGCACTTAAATGCTGGGGAAATAATAGCTATGGGGGATTAGGCGACGGGACTACAACAAATCGATATACACCGACACAGATTATAGTAAGTGGTGTTGAGTCAGTGTCTCTTGGGTTTGGGCATAGCTGTGCGATCTTAGCAGGTGGTGCACTAAAATGCTGGGGAAATAATAGCTATGGG